>DAIEFO010000005.1 GCA_027325475.1 Desulfobacteraceae bacterium
GGCCGGAAGAACGCGCAGAACCGGCACCCGGAAACGCATCCATTGGTATAATTGATGTTGCGGTCAACGACAAATGTCACAGCCGGGTCAGGATGCAGCCGCTGACGGACGCTGTGCGCCATTTGCCCCAGCTCCAGCAGATCGGCATGATGCAGCAGATCGAGCGCCTCTTCCGGGGTAATTCTTTTTCCATTCAGAATTTTTTCTCGAATCAACGATATGTCCGGCATGGTATCCCCTGTCAATTGGCGGATTCGGAAACGGGGTTATAGAAAGAGTCCCTTTCAATAGGGGTATATCCTGCCGAAGTAATCATATGGCGAAGCTGATCCCGCGTCAGTCCTTTGGGCGATGTGGCGCCCGCGGTATGAAAAATCCGCTCTTCGATGATGGTGCCGTCCAGATCATCCGCGCCAAATGACAGCGCCAGTTGCGTCAGCTTTTCTCCGATCATGACCCAATACGCCTTGATATGCGGAAAATTATCGAGCAGCAGTCGGGAAATGGCAATCACCTTCAGATCATCGAAAGCTGTGGTGGAAGGCAGGTGAGACAGCCTGGTATTGGCGGGATGAAACGCCAGGGGAATAAATGCGCAGAATCCGGACGTGCGATCCTGAAGTTCCCGAAGCGCCAGCAGGTGGGAAACCCGTTCCGCACAGGTTTCAATATGCCCGTACAGCATGGTGGCATTGGCGGTCAGCCCTGCGTGGTGTGCGATTTCCATAACTTCCAGCCAGCGGCCGGCGTCAATTTTGCGGGGAAACAGTTGCTCCCGTACGCGGGAGCTCATGACTTCCGCCCCGCCGCCGGGAAGCATGGACAGTCCTGCTGCCTTCAAACGGTGAATAGCGTCTTCAAGAGAAAGCCCGGAATTGCGGGCAATGAAGTCCAGCTCAACGGCAGTGAACCCCTTGATGACAGCATCAGGGCGAAGCTCCTGAGCGGTGTGGAGAATATCCTCATAGTAATCAAAGGGCAAAGCCGGATTGAGTCCGCCGACAATGTGCAGCTCCCGGATGGGTTCTGCAATCCGGGACAGGATGCGTTCCCGAATATCGGCTGCTGTCCATGCATATGCGCCCGATTCACCGGATTTTTTGGCGTATGCGCAGAACCTGCAGTGATTGATGCACACATTGGTGTAATTGATGTGCTGGTTATACACAAAATAGGCATGGTTGCCGTTCTGCCGCTTTCTGGCGATATCGGCAATCTGTCCGATTCGTATGACATCGTTGCTTTCAAAGAGAAAAAGACCGTCGTCAAACCCCAAGCGTTTTCCGGAAGTTACCTTGTCTTCAATTTCCTGGAAACGGTCTGTATCGCTGTGTGTGTTCATTGTTATATGCTCTTGAAATAATATGGATAATGCTGTGATCTGCCGTTTATTTACATAGAAGTGACCACCTGGTCACTTTAGAGCGACATTAAATGATGTGCATGTGTATTGCAAGATTTTTTTGCGCTTTACCGCACCACCCATTTATGCAACGCTGCCGAAAGGAGAGAGCTTGAAAAACAGGTACAACCGGTAATAGAGTTGCATATTCACAAATTCCTCATACTTCCTTAATCAAACCTTCCGCTGCAAAAATTCCTGACATGATCGCCGGACCGACACCGTAGCCCGGATAAGTTGTTTGGCCGGCCTGGTACAAACCCGCAATCGGCGTCTTATGGGGAAACTGAAATCTGACATCTGCAGCAGGAGACAGTCCGTACACGGCCCCATCGAACAGATGCATTCGCACCTGGTAATCCTTTGGGCTGGTGATTCGTTTGACCACAACATCCATCGAATGGCGTTCGGACAATGCGCAGATTGCCTTTTCGGCTACTGAATTCTTGACCTCGTCATCCCAGCGATCGACAGGCCATAACTGGTTGATGGGCGGAAACATTTCGATGATGCTTCCTCCAGGCGGCGCGAGTTCGGGCATTGTGACTGTCGGCACCGTGTAATGGAACCATTCAGGCGATGTATCGCTTGGCAAGAAAACCTTGTATTGATCCTCCATCATTGGAAGATGACTCATTGAATGGCTGGGTACGTCGATACAATTTGATAAACCCAACTGAACGCAAAGCGCCTTGTGCGACAGAGGAACCTTGCGCATTTTCCGAACCATCGAACTCGGAGCGCTGTTGACATCGGCCAGCAAACCAAGCGTCGACATCCCGGAGACTGTCGATATAACAGCGTCAACAGGGATGCTTTCATCTCTTTCCAGCCTTAAACTGCTCACCCGTCCATTTATCAGTTCGATTTTCTCCACCTTCGCGCCTGTAAATATCTCGCCATCTTGTTTCACAAATTCATCCGTCAATACCTTCGGGATCATTCCCATGCCGCCCTCGGGAAGAAAAAAACCGTCGCTGAATATCGACACGAGACCAAGAATCTGGAGTACTGGTGTTTTCTCCGGAGACAAGCCGGTGTAGTGCATAACGCCAGACATCGCAGCCCTTACTGCCGGATCGCTGAAAACGGCATTCAACTCTGAAGCAACTGTTCCGTGAAACTTGGATAAATGCCTGCCTCCTTTCCACAACAGCCGCCAAATTGAAAACGGATGCGGTATCAGTTCCGTAGTGAGCAGGTGGAGTACAGGCTCCCATTTGCTCAGCAAGTGATCAAGTTCAATATCCAGTCTTGCCTGACGTGCGTTTTCGTTTTCGCCACAAATGCGCACGTCTCGCCCGTGACCAATGTTGATAACGGTTCCATCAGACAACGTTGTGCTTTGGTTAGCGATAATCTGTCGAAGGGGAATAAGGACAGTTCGATCAAGCCCCAGCCGTTCGAAAGCGTGATCTAAAATTCCGGGAATCGCGATGTACATAGCGCCATCATTAAATAAAAAGCCCTGTAATTCGGTGGTTGCACAACAACCACCGAGTTTATCATTGGCTTCAAAAAGCTTGGCTCGATACCCTTGACGGGCGAGAAACGTCGCAGCGGCTAACCCCGAAAGACCGCCACCAATTATGCCAACTGTTTTGACCTTCTGCATCTCAACGCCCCTCCTATTCACGGCTGTTATACTCAAGAATTTCACCAGGTTGACATTCAAGATGCTTACATATGGCATCTAAAGTTGTAATGCGAATCGCTTTCGCTTTTCCAGTTTTAAGAATAGATAAATTTTGTTCTGTGATTCCAATCAATTTTGCAAGTTCAATTGATTTCATTTTGCGTTTTGCTAAAACCACATCCAGATTTACAATTATTGACATGAAAGCTCCGGCTAAACAGTTAGTTCTTTTTCTTCATTTAAGAGTCTTCCTTCATCCATCACCCATGCAATAATAAAAACAATACCTCCTACGACAAGTGTCGTGATTTCTGCCGAAGTAAACCCAACATTAAGAACTCTGCTGCCGGGAGGATTGCCGGATGAAAATATAACGCTTTTGGCAGATTCATAAATTACTGACAAGATAACCCACAATAAAAGCGCCTTGGCCGTTTTTTTAAAAAGGCGGACATGCTTAAATGAAAAAATATCGCCTTCTTTATAAAATGAAAAAAGTTTTCGGATATTGATAACCACACAAACTAATGCAGAAAGAGGGAGCAGGCTCGTAATAAATCCTATAAGCTGCAATTGGACTGGCAGCTTATTCGGAATCAGCGGAGTTGGATGGATATTTACGTTTATCAATGTTTCAGGCAGGCAATTAATGAATGCCCAGTACGAAACATAATATAGCGGTATCATCATCACCAGGAAAGAAAACAATAAATGAAAATTTTTACTGAACTTTTTGATTTTTGACAAATTGTCCATGGCAGTATCTCCTGTTTTATGTTTTTAGGAGTAAAAATACCGGCGTTGTTGTTATTTGTCAATAAAAAATTATTGAATTACGATAATATATTTCAACTTATTCTTTTTCCAGCGCAACCGACATGTAAAATAGCCAGATACCCGATAATCAAGAGGTATCCCAAGCTTTTCGACAATTTGGCGTTGACTTGTCATTGGATTGACAAGCCGATTCATATCTGGCTATAAGAAGGGTATGGAGAACGGCCGAAACGAAGATCAAGTCCGAAATCACAAAGGCACTGAACCTATGACATTGTTACGACTGAAACCCGAAGCCCCCCGATACTGCCTGCTCGCTGCGGCGGGCCTGATGTGGAGTGCTGTTGGCGTCATGCTCTGCGGAATCGCCTGGAGGTGGCTTTCCTCCTCTGCAGATATGTTCCGGACGGCGGCAACCGTTCTTGCCGGTGTTGCCGGAGCATGGATCGTATATCGCTTCGGATTCTCAAAAATTGCAGCGAAGAACATCGAACGGCTCAGCCTGCTTCCGGAGAGAGCCTGCTTTTTTGCGTTTCAGGCATGGAAAAGCTACGCCATTATCGCCTTTATGATCCTGCTTGGAATAACGCTTCGCCACTCTGCCATTCCCCGCTATTATCTGGCGGTCGTCTATATCACTATCGGCGGAGCGCTCTTTCTGTCCAGCTTTCTTTATCACATACGTCTGTGGCGAATCCTTTGCCCCAGACCGTAAAAAACGCCGCGCAACCATCGGGATAGAGCTTTCGACAACGTCCTCATTCATTGTATTTTTTTATCAGATACAGCCCATAGATGAAAAACAACGCAGCATAGGCGGCCATCATTCCCAGTGAGATCATGGCCTGATGATCCAGAAGCGATTTTCGTATCAAAATGTTGGTGTGTGTCAGAGGCATCATGAAAATAATGGCCTTGATGACGGATGGCGTCTTGTCCACCGGAAAAAATGTGCCACTGAAAAATGCCATCGGCATGATAAAAAAATTGGTGTATGTCGCCGTATCTTCATGCGATTTTGTCAGCATCCCTGTAATGACTCCAAGGCTGGCGAACATAAAGCAGTTCAGCAGCAGGGCTGCCATAAACAGGGGGTGAATGGTAAAGTCCGGCGATACGGCAAAACCCACCAGGATAATCAGCGAAGAAGCAAAAAGCCCTTTGACCATGCCGGCCATGACTTCCCCGATCATGATGGAAGATGCGGTAACCGGTGATTGTACCAGAACCTGGAACGTCTTGAAATATAATCTGTTCAGATTCAGCGCCGATGAAACCCAAGTGTAGGAATTGTTCATGGAGCTCATCGCCACCAGTCCCGGAATCAGAAACCCCAGATACCCGACGCCCTTGATCTGCACGCTTTTACCAAGACCAAATCCGAATGCGATCAGATAGATGATCGGAACCACCATTGCCGAGAAGAGATAACCAAGCTTTAACAATTTTCTGCGAAAAAGCAGCATCTCCCGAAGGAAAACCGGATACCACCCGAATTCTCCGGTTTGCGCATCCCATATTCCGTTTTTTTTCATTCGATGCGTCCTCCCGTAAGTTTGATAAACACATCTTCAAGATTGGATTTTCGAATGGTGACACTGCTGTTTTCCTGCCGCGCGATGTCGTGAGCTTCCTCCCGGCTCTTACAGATATGTTGCACCAGCCTGCCCTGGGTATCCACATACTCAACAATATGGTCGCCGACGCTGCGTTTCAGTTGTTCAGGCGTATCGAGCGCGATCAGCTCCCCTTTGGCCAGTATGCAGACCCGGTCGCATAAGGCTTCCGCTTCCTCGATGTAGTGGGTGGTGATAATGACGGTTCTGCCGTCAATGCCCGTTTTTCGAATCACGTCCCACATCTGGCGCCGGATCTGAGGATCCAGGCCAATGGAAGGCTCATCCAGAAACAGGACGGAAGGCGCCGGAAGCAATGCCCTGGCAATCAGAAGTCTTCGCTGCATGCCACCGGAAAATCCGGACACAACGGTATTTTTCCTGTCCCACAATCCCACCATTTTCAGGGTTTCACCGATTTTTTCATTCCTGTTCTGGACATGGTGGAGCATTCCATATATCAGAAGATTTTCTTGGGCGGTGAGCTCCTTATCCAGATTGTTTTCCTGCGGTACCACACCGATAATCTTCCTGATTTCAAGGGAATTCTGATGAACGTCCATACCGGCGATACGGCACACACCGGCATCCGGACGGCTCAACGTCGTGAGCAGTTTTATGGTCGTCGTTTTTCCGGCACCGTTGGGCCCTAACAGACCAAACACCTCTCCGCGCCGGATGGACAGGCTCAAATTATTTACTGCCCGGATTTTTCCGTAATGCTTTGTCACATCGCAAAGCTCTATCATGCACGCATCATTAACCATTGATACCCTCGTAAGCGTCGATTGGGAGATGCCTTTGAACCGGCATCTTTAATGCCGGCACAAGGCCGGCAGAAAATTGTGTTTGTCTGACTATGAACTTATCATGCCGGTGTCAATAACATTCTGACGATTTGGTATCGTTTCGAAAGGTTTTGATTTTCCAAACCGTTTCACGTTGAGCTTTTCATTGCCAATTGAAATGATCTGTCTTATTTTGTTCATGTTTTTTCTGACCGCCTACGATCACTCATTAACTGGAGTTGCAAATGAAACAGATTTTACGCTGCCGGGAACAAATCCCGTCAATCCGTCTTATTGGACTTTGGGTCTGGATTTTCTGTTTTACCACAGGACTTCTTCCAACGAAAAACACCATTTTCCCGATTTTAAACAACGGCTGGATGTCATCGGCATTTGCCGCCGAATCGCTGGCGCCGGCATGGCCGCAGGAACACAGCGACCTGTCGCCCGATCCCACGCTGATATTCGGAAAACTTTCCAACGGATTCCGCTATGTTCTAATGCCCAATCAGACCCCCCAAAACCGGGTCAGCATGCACCTGGTGGTTCATGCAGGCTCTCTGAACGAAACCGATGCGCAGCAGGGGCTGGCTCATTTTCTCGAGCATCTGGAATATTGCGGCAGCACTCATTTCAAGCCAGGAGCGCTGATCAAGTACTTTCAGCGAATCGGCATGGATTTCGGTGCGGATGCCAACGCTCAAACCGGGTTCACACATACGGTTTATGACATGCTGCTTCCGGACGGATCCCGAAAAAGTCTGGCCGAAGGGCTGACCGTGTTGCGGGATTTTGCCGGTGGTGCGCTCTTATTGCCCAGTGAAATCAACCGGGAGCGCAAGGTGGTGCTGGCAGAGAAAATGACGCGGGATTCCGCCAGCTATCGAACGTTTGTCTCCACCATCCAGTTCGCTCTGCCCGATTCCCTGATTTCAAAACGCTTTCCTATCGGCAAGAAAGAGATTGTCCAGAATGCCGGCCAAAAAGAGATCAAGCAGTTTTACGATGCCTGGTACAGGCCCGAAAACATGACGCTGGTGGTGGTTGGCGACATGAAACCGGAGACGGCGAAAATACTGATCGAACGCGATTTCCGTTCTTTGTCCGCCAGAGCGAAAAAAGCGTCGGCGCCAGGGATGGGCGTCGTTGACAACCACGGCGTCAAGGCGTTTTATCACTACGAAGCGGAATCCGGCGCCGCCAGCGTCAATATCGGCATGATGTATTCCAGAAAGCACCGGCCGGACTCCATCCAGCTTCAGAAAGAAGAAACCGTACGGACTCTGGCGGATCAAATCATCCAAAACCGCCTCGACGCTTTGCTCAGAAAACCGGGGACGCCCTTTACCGCCGCAGGCGTTCATTCAGGGCGTTTTGTGGATGGGGTTCACATGGCGGAAATATCCGCGCAATGTGATCCTCAAAACTGGAAAGCCTCTCTGTCGGCGATGGAACAGCAATTAAGGAGCGCGCTGGAATACGGGTTTTCCGAAACAGAGGTTGCACGGGCCAAATCCGATTACTTGGCGTGGCTCGATGACACGGCCTCAAAAGCGGCGACCCGCAACAGTCAGACGCTGGCAAGTGGGCTGATATCCGATGTCGAAAACGATCGTGTCTCGCAGTCTCCAAAGCAGCAGAAAGAGCTTTTGTCCCCTTTCATTCAGTCGTTGTCCGCCAATGATATTCACAACGCTCTGAAAGCCTTGTGGGGCCAACACGATCAGCGCCTGATCGAGCTGACCGGCAACGTCCGGCTGGAAGCCGCCGGCGGCGTTTCGCCGGAGCAGCAGATTCTGTCCGCATGGCAGGACAGCCAGAAGATCATGGTCGCGGCGCCTGTGGAATACAAAGCCGTCGCATTTCCCTATCTGTCCGTACCCGATACGCCGGGTAAAATCGTCCATCAGGATGATATCTCCGATCTGGGAATTGTTCGGGTGGAATTTGCCAATGGCGTTCGTCTCAATCTGAAAAAAACGGATTTCAAGAAAAATCAGATCGTGGCGGAAGCAACATTCGGCGCCGGGAGCGCTTCCGAGCCTGCGGATAAACCTGGGCTGAACTACCTGACCTCTGAAGTCATCCGTGAAAGCGGTCTGGGCAAACTGACCCGTGAAGAACTGGATCGGGCGCTTGCCGGAAAAAATACCGAGATCGGATTCAAGGTCGGCGAAAATCAATTTGCCCTGGAGGCGGCATCGGCTCCCAACGAACTGGAGCTGATGTTTCAGCTTCTCTATGCTTACGTGGTGGATCCCGGGTTTCGTCCGGAAGCTTATACCCTTTGCATGGAACGGTACGCCCAGCAGTATCAGGAGCTCTCTCGTTCCGTCAACGGCGTCGCCATGCTGCGCGCCATGCGCTTCTGGGGAGGCGGCGATACCCGCCTGGGTCTTCCCACCTATGATGAATACAAGAAGCTGACCATAAACGATGTCACGTCCTGGATACTTCCGGCCATTCAGCACAGCGCTCTTGAAATTTCCATTGCCGGAGACATGGACATCCCTGCCGTGATTCATCTGGCCGCCCGCTATATGGGAAATCTTCCGCAGCGGTCAACGGATTTCACCCAGCCGAAACCGGCATCTCCCCAATTTCCGGATGGCGCCAATCTGACCCTTCCGGTGGATACCCACATTCCCAAATCCCTGGTGATGATGGCCTATCCGACCGATGATTTCTGGAATATCCAGCGAACCCGCAGGCTCTCAGTCCTGGGCGAAGTGTTTTCGGATCGTCTCAGGCGCAATATTCGGGTAAAACTGGGAGCGGCGTATGCGCCGGCTGCCTTCAACATGCCCAGCCGCGCCTATCCGGGATACGGCTTGTTCCAGACGATTATCACCGTCAATCCGGACGACGCCGGAAAGGTTATCCAGGAGGTCAAATCCATTGCCGCCGCTCTGTCCGAGAAAACCATATCTCCGGATGAACTGCATCGCACGCTGGATCCGATGCTTACAGGCATCAAGGATCTGGTGCGCACCAACGATTACTGGCTGAATTCCGTCATGGCAGGGTCTTCCAGGTATCCGCAGCAGATAGACTGGTGCCGCAGCTTCCAGAAGGATTATACAGCGATATCCGCGGAAGACATCCACCAATTGGCGATTCAATATCTGAACAACCGGAAATTGTCGGTGATACAGATTCTGCCGGAAAAATTGTCTCAGAATTCAAAGACCGCCCCGCCGCCCGCCAAATGACCGTGTGTCATTTGGGGTGGACGGTTGAAGCCCCGAACAGATTTTGATATAAGCTGCAAACCGTCGGCTTTAAAATCGCCGGACATTTCACAACGTATTTCACGGCAATCGCTGTCCGTGACGGAGAGTTCATGGCATCTCGAAAATTATCATCTGAAATATTTGACTTTTTTGCATCGGTTCGGTTGACGGTAGCGCTTCTTCTGACGCTGGCGGCGACCTCTGTCATCGGCACTGTCATTCCTCAGAATCAGGATCCTGCCGCTTATTTTCACACATTCGGTCTGAATCTTTATCGTCTGCTGGCAACGCTGGACATGTTTGACATGTACCATTCCTGGTGGTTTCAGTTGCTGTTGGCGCTGCTGACCGTCAATATCATCGTATGTTCGATGGACAGGCTTCCGGGCGTCTGGAAAATTATCGCCGTCAAACCCGCATTTCGCCTGTCCCGATTTCATAATTCTCCCCATCATCAGCAGATTGCCGTCAATACGCCCTGTGAGCGGATTCAGGCGGACGCACTCAAGCTTCTGTCCAAAAATGTTGGAAACGTCCACACAGAGAAAACTCCGGAAGGTGTCTGTATCTGGGGAGAAACCGGCCGCTGGACGCGCATCGGCGTGTATGTGGTGCATCTGAGCGTTGTTCTGCTGCTGGCAGGGGGTCTCATCGGATCTTTCTGGGGGTTTGATGGTACTGCCAATATCGCCGAAGGGGACACAATTTCCAGTGTTCTTTTAAATGGATCCACCAGGCAAATACCACTGGGATTTCAGGTGCGCTGCGACAAATTCTCCGTTCAGCACTACGATTCCGGAACCCCCAGTGAATACCGCTCCACATTGACCATCCTGGAACAGGGCAAGCCGGTTCTGACCCGCGATATCCTCGTCAACGATCCGCTGCGGTATCGGGGAATCAACTTTTTTCAGTCCAGTTACGGAACCCTGCCGCCGCAGCATCTGACGCTGACGTTTACAAGCCGCGCCAGCGGTATGGAGTACCGGAAGAAGATTGAACCGGGGCAGACCCTCGATATTCCGGAAAATCTGGGAACGTTTATTGTAACGGCGTTTCACCAGGACTACCAGTATATGGGAACCCCCATCGGCAGCGCTTTTACCGGAATGCTGACACCCCCGAAGGGAACGCCCGTGGAAGTTGTACTGCCGCTGCGTTTCCCCAAGTTTGACAAAATGCGTCAGGGAGATGTCGTCATCGGCATCGCCGAAGCCGAACAGCGCTTTTACACAGGTCTTCAGATTACCCGAGATCCGGGGGTATGGGTTGTTTATACCGGATTCCTTCTGATGATTACCGGCTGTATCATCGCATTTTTCATGTCTCACCAGCAAATGTGTATTGAGATCCACCCGGGCGAAGATTCCTGCGACATTTTAATTCATGGCGTCGCCAATAAAAACAGATTCGCCATCCGGAAGAAGATGGATGGCCTTGCAGAAAGGCTTCTTCAATCGCCGACGCCGCCTGCACACGTATAGCTTCCCTGCATCATCCACCCAAACGATTTTATGATAAAGGAAACAGCATGAACAGTTCCGGCATTTTGTCCGTCGTAACCTTTGTATATGGATTCACCGCCTTTTTGTATGTAGTCTCCTGGATATTTAAAAAACCGGAGCCGGGACGACTGGCCACCTGGGTGGCGGTTGCCGGACTCATGGGAAATATCACCGGCATTGCGCTGCGCTGGATGGAATCCTATAAATTAGGATATGGCCACGCCCCGCTATCCAACCTCTATGAATCCCTGATATTTTTCTCGGGAACCCTTACGGCTGTTTATCTGGTCATCGAACACAAATTCCGCAACCGGATCATCGGCGCCTTTACCATGCCGATTGCATTTCTGGCCATTGCCTATGCATCGCTGTCCCCCAACGTCAACGACCGCATTCAGCCCCTGTTGCCTGCGCTCAAAAGCAACTGGCTGATTGCGCATGTCATCACCTGCTTCATCGGGTATTCGGCGTTCGCCATTTCTTTCGGCCTCAGCTTCATGTATCTGCTCAAGGACAAGGATACGGAAGGCAGGCATTCCCTGCTGGATAAATTCCCCCACCTGGCCGTTCTGGATGAACTGAATCATCAGATGGTCATGTTCGGTTTTTTGTTTTTGTCGGTTGGCATCATTACAGGTTCGGTATGGGCCAATTCCGCCTGGGGCCGCTACTGGGGATGGGATCCCAAAGAAACCTGGTCTCTCATTACCTGGTTCATATACGCCTCAATTCTCCATGCACGGCTGACGCGCGGATGGCATGGCAAACGCATTGCGTATCTTTCCATCTCAGGTTTTGCAGCGGTGCTGTTCACCTATTTCGGCGTCAATTTGCTGCCCGGTCTGCACAGTTACGGCGCCATGGGCCAGTAATTTTTCTTGACAAATCCGGGGATGACAGATAGAAAAATTCAGATCGCGGCATTCTGAACAAAATTGAAGCCGCCGCATGGATATCGCTGATCAATCAATGGCTTTGCATACAGAACCGGTCGTCATCCGGCGCGGTCATTTGCAAAGCCATTATCATATTGAAAGACAGCCTTGTAAATGATGGCCTTTTTTGAGGCCATCCGTTTTATCACTCACAGCGTGACGGGGTTTCCATGAGTAACTCAGACGACAGAACGCAGACAGTTTCAGGAAAAGCGGCCGAGGCATCCTCGACAGACAAGCCTGACGGCAGCTCCAGAGGAATTATTGTTTTATGTTTCTGTATCGGACTTGTTGTAAGTCTGGTTTTTGGATGGGTCGTTTTTCCCAAGCTTCTCTATTCCCGAAAACAACAGCCAATCGATTTCAATCACAACCTTCATGCAGGGCTTGTCAGCAACGGATGTGAAAGCTGCCACTTCCTGCGGGATGACGGCACCTATTCCGGGACGCCCAAACTGGCGCAATGTATCGACTGCCATCAGGACGTACAGGGTAACAGCCCGGAAGAAGCCAAGTTTGTGGAACAATATGTCAAAAAAGGAATAGAAGTCCCCTGGCTGGTATATGCCAGACAGCCGGATTGCGTCTTTTTTTCCCATGCCGCGCATGTCAAGGCCGCAAAGATGGACTGCGTCACCTGCCATGGCGACATCGGAGATTCCGAACATCTCAAGGTTTACGAACAGAACCGGATTTCAGGATACAGCCGGGATGTCGAAGGCGCAAGCCTCATTGGATTCAAGAAGCATACCTGGGATCGGATGAAAATGGACGATTGTTCCGAATGTCATCAGAAGCAAAAAGCCGTGATGGGCAGTGTTCAGACGCAGAAGGAAGGCTGTTTTGTCTGCCATAAATAAGAGGAAGATTCCATGAAAATAGACCGAAGAAGCTTTTTATCTCTGGGCATTGGCGTTGCGGCGGGCACGGCGTTTTCACCGCTGCCGTGGAAATTGATGGACGATGTGTCTATCTGGACACAGAACTGGCCGTGGACGCCGGTTCCAGCCAAAGGAGAATCCACCTGGGTCAATTCTGTCTGTACGCTCTGCCCGGGCAGTTGTGGCATCAGCGTCCGGAAAGTGGATGACCGCGGGGTTAAAATCGAAGGCATGAAAGATCATCCGGTGAATCAGGGCGGCATTTGCTCACTGGGCCTTGCCGGGCTTCAGCTCCTTTATAGTCCGGATCGGGTCAAGACACCGCTGAAGCGTGCCGGCAAAAGAGGCGAAGGCAAGTGGGTCAGCATCTCCTGGGATCAGGCGATATCTGAAGTTGCCGGCAAGCTGAAAGAACTCATAACCGGCGGACAGGCACATACTGTTGCCGGCATCACCGGCGGTGGCCCCAACACGCTTTCCCGCCTTTTCAAACGGTTTCTGACAGCCTATGGTTCGCCCAATTTTTTTAATATCCCTTCCATCGATGACAGCTACCGGCTGGCGCTTCAGATGATGAACGGCGCAACGCCCGATGCCACGGTCGGACTCGATCTGGAAAACACCGATTTCATTCTCAGCTTCGGCTGCGGTCTGCTGGACGGCTGGGGCTCTCCGGTTCACATGTTTAAAACCAACACCGCCTGGCGCAAAACGCAGGCACGGGTCATTCAGATTGAGCCTCGCCTGTCGCGCACTGCGGCAAAGGCATACCAATGGATCCCCATCACTCCAGGATCGGAAGGAGCGCTGGCCCTCGGTATCGCGAACGTACTGATCACAGAATCGCTGTATCGGAAAGATTTCGTGGATAATTACACATCGGGTTTTGAAGGTGTCGTCAACGCGAGCGGCGAACTTCAAAAGGGATTCAAGCAGCATGTCCTGGATAATTTCAGCCCGAAGGCCGTATCCGAACTTACGGGGCTCGACCCTGCGGCCATCACGCTGCTGGCCAGAGAATTCGCCAAAGCCAAGGCGCCGATCGCTCTTTTCGGAAGAGGCCAGGGAAAGTTGCCGGGAAGTATGGATGAAGCTTTGGCCATCCACGCATTGAACATGCTGATGGGTGCTATCAACCAGAAGGGCGGTATTTATGCGCTGCCAACGCCGGATTCCCAAACGTGGCCGGTCGTTCCACCGGACGCGGTTGCTGACAGCGGTGTGAAGGAGCCAAGGCTGGACGGCGCATCATCCGATGCTTACAGCCGCCTGAATCAACTGCCGCCCGCCGTTCTTTCCGGAAAGCCCTATCCGCTGAATGCACTTCTGGTGATGGAAGCCAATCCGCTTTACACGATGTCCAATTCCAAGGCGGTCCAAGAGGCTTTCGATAAAATTCCGCTGGTCGTCAGTTTCTCTTCGTTTATGGATGAAACCGCCCAAAATTCCGACCTGATTTTGCCCAACCATATCTATCTGGAACGTCAGGAAGATGCGCCGCTTCCCGCAGGATTTTCAAAGCCGGTCATCAGCTTGTCCAAAGCGGTTTTCAAACCGCTTCACAACACCCAGCATGCCGGAGACACTTTGATACTTCTGGCCAAAGGGCTCGGCGGCAGCGTCGCGGAAACCCTCCCCTGGAAAGATTTTGAAGCGTGTCTGAAACAGGCAATGGGCGACAAAATGGAGCCGCTCCAAAAGACCGGCTACTGGGTCAATACTGGCGCTGTATTTCCCGATGGAAAAACCACTTTTACAACTCCTTCCGGAAAATTCGAGTTTGCGTCCAGTGCATTTTGTCCCGGATTTACACCCGTCAAGATCGAAGGAGACGCTTCGTATCCCCTGCTCCTGATTCCGTACGACACCATGCGGTTGGCCAGCGGATATGCGGCCAACCCGCCGTTTGACACCAAAATTCTGGAAGAAACCATCCTGCTGCATCAGGACGGACTGATTGAGATTAATCCCAAAACAGCACAGTCCATGGGGCTTTCGGAAAATGACCGCGTGCTGTTACAGACACCCCGCGGTCAGGCAAACGTCCTGATTCACCTTGAAGAAGGCATTATGCCCGGCGTTATAGCGCTTCCAAGAGGGCTGGGGCATACGGCATACGACGCCTACATTGCCGGCAAAGGGGTAAACTTAAATGGTTTGACAGGGCCGGTCGCCGATCCGATTTCCGGTCTGGACGCAGCCTGGGGAATCAAGGCTAAACTGAGCAAAGCCTAACTATAGCATGAGGTTCTGATGAAAGCTGAAGAAAATCACGGTAACACCAAAAAATTCGGGATGGTCATCGATCTTGATGTATGCACCGGATGCGGGTCCTGCATGGTGGCATGTATGGCCGAAAACAATGTCCCATTCCGGAAGGATGAGTCCGACAAGCTCAAAAGCATTACCTGGATGCGCGTCTATAAACTGAGCAATGGCAAGCCGTATCCGGAAACGGATATCTGTTATCTGCCCAGGCCCTGCCAGCACTGCGAAGGCCATGAAGGGCATTCGCCCTGCGTATCAGTATGCCCGGCGACAGCCACCGACTATGACATGCAGACCGGTATTGTCAGCCAGATATACACCCGGTGTTTCGGATGCCGTTACTGCATGGCCGCATGTCCGTACCACGCCCGATATTTCAACTGGTATGATCCGGTCTGGCCGAAAGGCATGGAAAAATATCTGAACCCGGATGTGTCGGTGCGAATGCGCGGGGTCGTTGAAAAATGCAGCTTCTGCATTCAGCGATATCAGGCGGCTAAAAACCGGGCGTTTATGGAAGGCAAGGCAGACATCGAAGAAGGCGACTACCAGACGGCCTGCACCCAGGCATGTCCTGCCGGAGCCATCACCTTCGGAGACTTGAACAATCCGGCGCATGCCGTGTATAAGCTCAAAAAGCAGCCGAATGCTTTCCGGCTCCTGGAACGGCTGGGCACCAATCCCAAAATCTATTATTTATCCAGCCGGGAATGGGTTCGACGTGCGGGGGATAATTATCTCAAAAACGAAGGCCCTGCCAAAATCGGCTGACCGCATGACGTTATCCGGATAAATCCGGACGGGTTTTCGATACTATACAAGATCAACAACGAGGGCAAAAGTTATGGATTCCGCATTCATACCCAATGGCGTCAGGCGGTGTGCTCCTGGCAAATTTCTGGTGGTGCTGGCTGTAGCGGGCGCTGTTCTCCTATGGGGCGTTTATGCCATGCTGCTGTGCTGGTTCAAGGGCCTCAATCAGACCAATATGAATAACAACTACGGATTTGCCTTGTGGATATGGGCGGATCTGGCAGTCATCGCCCTGGGCGGCGGCGCATTTTTCACGGGCTTCCTCCGGTATATCATCGGAAAGGACGAACTGAAGAATATCGTCAATTATGCTGTCCTGATCGGGTTTATATGCTACAGTTCCGCGCTGTTGATCCTGGCCATTGATATTGGGCAGCCGCTGAGAGGCTGGTTTATTTTCTGGCACGCCAACGTTCATTCCATGCTGACCGAAGTTGCATTCTGCCTCTCGTGTTATTTCGGCGTGCTGACCATTGAATATATCCCGCTTATCCTTGAAAACCGAGGTATTGACCGGGTGCCGTTTCTTCACCATCTCGGCCATAACATGCACGATATTATGGCCGTGTTCGCGGCTACCGGCGCATTCCTGTCATTTTTTCATCAAGGGTCGCTCGGAGGAGTGGCGGGCGTCTTGTTCGGACGGCCGTTTTCGTATCGGGAAGGGTTTTTTATCTGGCCCTGGACATTTTTCCTCTTCACCTGGTCTGCGGCAGCCTACGGTCCGTGCTTTACCCTGCTCATCACCAAAATCACCGAAGCTGTTACCGGTAAAAAGCTGGTCAAGGACAACGTCGTAGAGCTTCTGGCAAAAATATCGGGGTGGATGATGGTCACCTACATTATCGCCAAGATCGTGGACACACTTTACTGGGCCAACGTGACCGCACCGTCAAAGGGGCTTACCCTGATGGATTTTTACAGCCATAACGCATTTTACGGCGTGTGGATTCTGATACTTGAAATCGTCATCGGCGGTATTATCCCCGCAGCCATTCTGATCACGGACAAAGGGCGAAAAAGCCCTGCGGCCAGAACCACGGCATTTGTGCTGGCAGTGATAGGCGTCTGTGTCAATCGCTGGGTCATGGTGCTTCAGGTCATGGCGGCACCGGTCATGACATTCGACAAGTGGGCGCTCTACTATCCAAGCTGGCAGGAAGTAGCCACCACGATTCTGCCGGTGGCCTATGGGGTGATACTGATCGCGATATCTTACCGCTATCTGCCGATTTTCCCTCAGGAACCGGAACTAAACCCCATTGACTGAGCAACTGCTGGAGGTAACCAATGTTTCCGTTTAATTTCGAGTGGATATGGGATATGCCGCACATGGTGTTTATGGGCGGGCTGTGGTATGCACTGGGCATTCTTGGCCTCGGCATGACATACTGCATCATCAAGGCCGCTGTGGACGCCGGTAAAAAGGATGCCGGAAATCACGTCGGAAACCACGCCCGAAACCATGACTGAAAGGTCGCTTCATCAAAAACAGGAGAGGCCATAATGTCATCATTCTCTAAGCGACCATATGTGCGCCGCCTGATAATCGCCGCGTTCATCGCAGGAACATTATGTATCGCCGGCATCGCTTCGGCAGCGTCGAGAAATGTCCTTTGGGAAATCGTTTCAGGTTGTCTCGATCCAACGATCCCAAATTACTGTGCGCTCTGCCGCTGGCCGTTGGCCACGTCACCCTGCGGCGCGGATAAACGTTGCGAAAAAACCAGTGCGCTTTGGGCCAAAACCGCTGATTACGCGGCGATTCGGGATATAAAAATGTGCAACTGCCCGGAAGGGTTTGTGCATGGGCTTGTTCTTCCCAGGACGCGCGTCACAGGCGTCGAGGCCCCGCACCGTCCCGACGGCATATGGAATTTTGCCTGGAATGTCGCAGCCGGACGCATTCACGATCTTTCACACATATGCCTTGTCGTCAACCCTTCCGGCATGCGCACACAAGATCAGCTTCACGTCCATATCATGAGGCTGCAAAGCGATGCACGACAGAAACTGGAAAAATGCAGCGGCGTACATATAACGGATTTGAATACGGTCTGGGAAACCGCCGGAAAACTTGCGGCTGATAACGGCCTGCGCGATTATGGCGTCATCGTGATCCAGACATCTGGTGGCGGATATTGGGTGCACATAGAAAAAGAAAGCCCGGAACGAGAATATGGGGTGATTTCCTGCAGGTGATACCCAAGTGCTATCGCATATATCCTGACCGCTCCATGTACAGCAGAACTTCCTGAACAGCCTCATCCGGCGTCATGTCCGTAGTGTCGATACAGACTTCCGGCGCCTCCGGAGTTTCATACGGATCGCTGACGCCGGTAAATTCTCGAATAAGCCCGGCGCGGGCTTTGGCGTACAGGCCCTTTCGGTCTCGGCTTTCACAGACGCTAAGCGGTGTTGCCACATAAATTTCGATGAAACCGCCATATTGTTCAATAATCCCGCGGATATATTTTCGGGTTGAACTATAAGGAGCAATCGGCGCACAAATGGCAATCCCCCGGTTTTTGGTAATCTCACTGGCCACAAAACCAATCCGTTTGACATTCAAGTCCCGGTGTTCTTTTGAAAATCCCAGTTCGCTGGACAGATTCCGTCGAACAATATCTCCGTCCAGAAGGGTGACGGGTCTGCTGCGCATCTCCAGCAAACGGGCGTAAAGAATACGGGCGATGGTGGATTTGCCTGCCCCGGAAAGCCCGGTAAAAAAAAGAGTGAATCCCTGTTTGTGACGGGGAGGATACGCTTGCTGGATGACGTCGATGACTTCAGGAAATGTAAACCATTCCGGTATCTTTCGGCTGTTTCTAAGCTTGCTGTGGAACTCGTCGTTGTTGATATGACGTGTCTGAACACCGGCCGGAATTTCACTGACAGGCAGATAGACATCCTCTTCCACTATATACCGCATTTCTTCACAGGCAACGATTTCAATTCCGAGCTCATGTCGCAATGAAGCCACCATCTCTGCGGCAGCTTCTTTCCTGTAAAATGGCAGCCCGTCAGCGTTCGGTTTGGGACTGGCATGGTCTGGTTCCACAATCACATGTGTGCATCCATAATTTTTCTG
This sequence comes from Desulfobacteraceae bacterium, assembly GCA_027325475.1. GTDB lineage: Bacteria > Desulfobacterota > Desulfobacteria > Desulfobacterales > Desulfatirhabdiaceae > RAAP-1. Next base: position 18,946 of record DAIEFO010000005.1, read on the forward strand.
GATAATGGCCTGAAGCAGTGCTTCCCTGGGGCCAGCCATCCTCATGACAAGCGGCATGAGGTTCAGCTGCATCATATTGGCCGGATAATTTTTTCCTGCGGCCAGATAGCAGTGAATCCGGGTATGGTTGTCGATATCTCCCGGCATGGCTGTGATAATCACAGGATGCAGCAGCAGACAGGCTTTGGTTTGGGCCATCACCCGCAACGTCATTTCAAATTCCGCCCGGTGCATAAGGCCTTGAGGCTGATATCCGACAATTTTGCGCCAGCCTAATTTTTTAAACCGCTGACGCATTTCCATCGGTGAATTCCGAAGGCTCTTGAATGCTGCATGCAGCGGAAACTGAATGCCTTCAACGGGGCCCCCTGCATAGTAATCGGCATCGGATTCCAACAGTCGCCGCACGCCCGGATGCCGGACATCCCGGGAGCAAAATATCTGCTGCGCTTCCCTTTCCTTGTCGATGCGCCAGATATCCTGAACGTGCAGCACCGCCAGCATGAACCCTTCAGCATCTCTGAGTGCCAGGGACTGACCGGGTTCAATCTGCCGCGCCAGAATAGAATTGATGGGCAGGCACACCGGAAGAGGCCATAAGCAGTCATTTTGAAGGCGCATTCGGCTTAAAACGGCATCGTAATCGTCTCGCCCCATAAATCCTGTTAAAGGCGAAAACGCACCGTTCATCAGGAGCTCCAAATCATAAGCTGCAGCAGTGGACAGCGTCATGCTGCAAAAATCCCTGGAAAGGCGCTTCAGTTCACCCGCCCGTTCATCATCCGCCATCAGATTGACGATGCTGCCGCCATGTGCTACTGGTGCTGCATTCATACAACAATTCCCTCATGATGCGATTGCGTCACCCTCATACATAAAAATCAGCAAGATTTCTAACCCATGGCTACGGTCTGGGAAGGATGCCTGCAACCTGGGCAAAATATTTCAACAGCAGCTTGATATCATAAAAAAAACCGGAAGACACCGAATAAAACGCTTCCGCGGAATAGCATTCATCCAGAGTGGGTGATGGACCGAAATTCACCATGACCTCACTGACAATACCGGGTTTTGCCCTCAGGTAGAGCAATTGCCAGTCGTGAGGCATCGCCCTGACCACATTCATTCCCAACGGTTTTACACCGGTAAAAAAAAGCTTCCCTTGAACCACGTTAACCAATTCCGGCAGAAATCTCAGAAAAAAATCGCGCCATGTCGCCGACGCCTGTGACAGCGCCGTGGATGACAGTGCTCCGTGGATATCGGTGACCACAGGCGGTGGAAGAAAATTATAAAGTGTAAACGTTTTCCAGAAATCCTCTTCTGGCTCGGAAGGGAGTTGTAACACCTTTTTTCTGGTCAGAACCGGTCCTGAACGGATCATTTTCAGATACACAGCGGTCAGAAGTATGACCGGCCAGGTTATCAGCAGGATAAGCGCGGCGATAGCGCTGGAAAGCCCTCTGCGCCACCAGCTCAGCCCGCTGGAGTGGGTAACCCGGCCCAGAATGAAATCATCGCGAACCACTGTTTCCGCGCCCAAACGGACATTGATCAGTCGGTTTCTGTCCACGATGGCATCCGTAATGTCCAGATATTCTCCGACATAACTGCCTTCAAAAATCACGGACGACCGGATGACAGAACCTCTGTCAATGACGCAGTTGTCGCAGACAACCGTTCCTGGCCCCAAAACGACTTTTTCAGAAATACTGCAATTTTTCCCGATATAAACCGGTGGCTCAATCCGGGCATAAGGATGCAGCCGCACGTTTCTGGAAATCCATATACCCGGTTCGATTTCCCTTCCGGTCAGCAGCAACTCTGGCGCTTTTCCGGCAATCACGGCCATGTGCGCATTCATCACATTTGCATAAGACTGAACGCTTAAAAGTGCGGAAACCGCCATGTGCCCACACTGTGAATCGGATGCCAACACCGCATAAAGTTCTGCTTCGCCGGCATCCGAAGGAATATTTCTGAAGTACCGGGCAGGAATCCATCCCCATCCTGTCCAGACGGATTCGGATCGGGAATCATCATTGGATACCCGGTCATACAAAAGGCAACTTGTATTATTTTCGAAAAAGGGCAGTGGCAGCCGCGGCAGGCGATTGGCGTGTGCCATCAATATGGTATCTGTTTTCGGAATGTCGAGAAGATGCAGCAAATGATAAGGCCTGTCCGGATCCTTGACCAGATGACACCGGCAGCAAATACCCCATCTGGAACCGTCTCCCAGCAGATTCGAGTAGGCTTCCGGGCGCGCACAGACGGCGATATCAATCCGGGTGATTCCCAGACGCGCCAGATACTCGACGACATGCTGCACAAACGGCCGGTCCACCAGCGGCAACAATGGAGGCGACTGCTCTTTTTTCCCGGGATGTTTGTCCAGCCACTCCTGTGTGGCTATCAGAAAAGCTCTCATAGGTCTCGTGTCTGTCTCTTTGTCAGGCGATCGCGATCAATATGCGCCTCTTCCTGTCAATACCGCCGGCACCGTTTTCAGAAGAATTTTGATATCAAGCCACAAACTCTGGCTTTCTACATATTCGGCGTCCAGCCGGACCTGCTCCGGGAAAGGGATGTCCCCCCGCCCCCTTACCTGCCACGAACAGGTCAATCCGGGTTTGACATCCAGTCTTCTGCGATTCATGAGTGTGTATT
>DAIEFO010000060.1 GCA_027325475.1 Desulfobacteraceae bacterium
GGCGGAGCAGGTGGTGAGGGGGGGACAGGTGGGACTGGGGCTTCCGGCATTCAGCCTATTGATTTTTACAGGTCTCTGATACCCAGCCATATCGATCATAACTGGGCTTTCAATCAGGATCTTGCGGGCGGGCGCACAGATCTGGTGGCGGTTATTGTTATCAAGATTATGCCCAATGGTGATATTACCGATATCTGGTTTGAGAAAAAATCAGGTAACAGTTATTTTGACGATTCTGTGTTCCGGGCAGTTAAAAAATCAAGCCCTCTGCCGCCGCTGCCCAGAGAATACACGAAGCCATACTATCAACTGGGGTTGATTTTTACACCCAAGGGACTAAAACGGGGTTAATATGAAGCTATATTCCGGAATTTCCGGATGGAGAAAAATGCCGGCGTTGCTGCATATTTCGATCTTTTTCATTGTCAGTATGTGGTATGGATTTGCCTGTGCCGCAGGCCAGTATGATTATGTGGATATCAATAACCCGTCGCTGAAAAAAGTGCCGATTGCCATACCGTTTTTCAAGCCGGTTACCGGTAATGCTTCCGAGTCCGAAATCTCCAGAAACGGTGCCAATATGCTTTCGGATGCACTTGCTTTTACGAGTTATTTCAATATACTGGACAGAGGAGCTTTTCTGGCCGATGCGCAGAAAGCCGATCCGGCTTCTCCGCTCTTCAAGGCATGGACAACGGTGGGTGCAGAACTTCTGGTGACGGGCGCCGCGGCTGTCAACGGCAATCAGCTCGAATTGGATTTGAGACTGTTCGATACTTTCAATGAGCGTCAGTTGCTTGGCAGGAAATATACCGGCAACGTCAGCGATCTTCGCAGCATGATCCTCAGATTCTGCAATGAAATTATGGGGCTGCTGACAGGCAGCACGGGGCTTTTTGGAAGTAAAATTGCCTTTATTTCATCAGGTTCCGGATCTAAGGAAGTTTATATCTGTGATTTCGACGGGCATAATGCAGTGCAGATCACACACAACCGAAGCATTAATCTGACACCGGCCCTGTCCTCAGACGGTAAATGGGTGGCTTATACATCCTATGCCAAGGGAAAACCGGAGCTGTTTATCGAGAATATAGTGGACAAACGGGTTACGGTGGTGGATAAAAAAGGAATGGGGATATCGCCGGGATGGTTGCCGGGCAGATTTGAACTTGGTGCAACACTCACTTTTTCTGGAGATCCTGAAATTTATTTATTGACCGGAAACGGAAAAATTATTAATAGATTGACCAATAGTCCGGGAATTGATATATCACCAGCATTTTCTCCGGATGGAAAGAGAATGGCGTTTGTTTCAAGAAGGGGAGGAACGCCGCAGGTGTATATTCAGGATATGAACTCCGGTTCTGCGACGCGGATTACGTTCCATGGAAATAATAATACCCAGCCGGAGTGGTCACCCAAAGGAGACAAGATAGTCTATACCACCCTTGAAAAAGGCGGGTTTTTCAATATTTGTGTGATTGGAGCAGACGGTCAGGGGCTGGTCCAGCTTACCCATGCTCAGGGCGACAACGAATCGCCGACCTGGTCACCGGACGGCAGCCTGATAGCATTTAGTTCTACCAGAGAAGGAGGATCGAGGATTTATGTTATGACGGTGTATGGGGCGGATCAGCGCAAGCTGGTATCAATGCCCGGTACGCAGTCAGAACCCAGATGGTCACCGGGTGTGACAAATTAATCATTTACAAGAAGAAGGAGGAAGGTATGAAGAAGTTACGGGTATTGTTGGCAATGTTGGTGGTTCCTGGCTTGATGCTGACAGCGTCATGCGCAAAGAAAGTTGTAAAACCGGAAGCGGCTGTGTCCAAAGCGGATACCACCGCTCAAAGAGTAGTGACGCCGCCCCCGGCGCCGGTGGATAATTCCGCTCAGGAAGCTGCACTGGCAGCTCGTCAGAAATTCCAGGCGGAAGATGTCTATTTTGCGTTTGACAGCGCCGTGCTGAATGCGACGGCACAGTCAGTTCTGAAAGACAAGGCTGGATGGCTTAAGGCCAATGCTGCTGCTAATGTCGTGATCGAAGGTAATTGTGATGAGCGCGGTACTGTGGCATACAACCTTGCACTGGGTGAAAGACGTGCTGCAAGCGCCAAAGCATTTCTTACCAACATGGGCGTTGCGCCAGCCAGAATGGCTACCATCAGCTATGGAAAAGAAAAACCGGTCGATCCGGGTCACAATGAACAAGCCTGGGCGAAGAACAGAAGAGATCATTTTGTTATCAAGTAAATAACCAGTAAATATTAGCTATTGGTTGAGTTATAAATGGCAGGTTAGCACATCACAGGCTGTGTGGCCTGCCATTTTTTTGGCGATGGCGTTCCATTTGAACTTTTTGAACCAAAAGGTGTCAGTACTCTTTCATTGGCGGTGAACAAGTTACATGAAATCCAGGATATGGTTCTCAGCAATATGTATTTCTGCTCTTTTGGGGGCTGTCGGATGCGCCACCAATCAGGATATGGCCAGGATCAATGACCGGCTGGCGAGTCTCGAACGTCGCGGGTACGATACCGAACGAACCCGTGATCAACGGATCGAAGATTTTCGAAAGAGCCAGACTGAAAAAGAGCGTCAACTCAGAAGTGAGAATGCAGAAATTTTTGCCAAGATAGACGGGCTTCAGGATCAGATACAGACGCTCAACGGAAAAATCGAGGAAAAGCAGCATGCGATGGGACAAGGTATGTCTGCCGGCGCTGGCGGTGATCTTGATTCCCGGATTACAGCGCTCGATCAGTCGGTTTCCGCCTTGAAAGACCGTGTGACGCGAATTGAAGAATATCTGGCAATGGATGGGAGTGCGAAAAAAGCAGCTCCTTCCGCAAGACCCGGCACTGAACAATCGGCAGGCCCGGATAAAGCAGCAGAAGCTGCACCTCCGAAAGCGCTTTCTGAAAATGAACTTTATGCCAAAGCCAAACAGGAATTCGATCAGGGCGATCTGGAGAATGCGCGTTCCGGTTTTCAGGATTTTATGAAACGTTTTCCTAAATCCAGCATTGCAGACAGCGCGCAGTTCTGGATAGGAGAAATATATTTTCGCCAGAAATGGTATGAAAAAGCGATCCTCGAATATCAGAAAGTGATAGAGCATTATCCCAAAGGCAACAAGGTTCAGGCAGCCCTGCTGAAACAGGGGCTTTCTTTTTATAATCTCGGTGATAAAGCCAACGCACGCCTGGTGCTGAAAGAACTTGTCACTAAATATCCTTCCAGCAGTGAAGCCCGAATCGCTAAACACAAACTTGAGGGTTCTTGATGTGTTGCTTCAGGGATACGGTTCTGATTTCAGTGGTGCGGTTGAAGATTTTTTATTATGATGACGCATCATTATGAAAGTGATCGGAATTGATCCGGGGCTGGCATCTACCGGAATCGGAATCGTTTCCGGCAGCGGTTTGAATGTCATCCGTTTTTCCTATGGCACTATTTATACAAAGGCTCACGCCCGTCTGCCGCATCGCCTGAAGGAAATCCACGATCGTCTGTTTCAGGTACTGACGGATGAGCAGCCTGATTTGATGGTGGTGGAAGATATTTTTTCCCTTGAAAAATTTCCGCGTTCCGGCATCCTCTTAGGGAAGGTTACAGGTGTTATCCTGCTGTCTGCTGCAACATACAATATTCCTGTTTATGAAATTGCTGTCCGGGAGGCCAAACAGGCTCTCACCGGAAACGGCAATGCCACTAAAAAACAACTTGAAAAATCGGTACGCGCCCGTTTGTCCCTGACCCTTCCCATAAAACCGGATCATGCATCGGATGCGTTGAGCCTGGCCATGATCGGCCTTCTGCGTCACGGCGATTTGTGCGCTTCATGATACAGGATTTCAGAAAACACAGGGACCACCCGCTGCGGCGAAATTCTTGCCCCTTTCGAAATGGCCTGAAATGATAGGATATATTGAAGGTGCCGTCCTTCAGAAAAATGATGAAAAGATCCTGATTCTGGTCAATCAGATTGGGTATGAGGTATTGCTGCCGACTATTGTTGCAGAGTCATTCAAAGATATTGCCGCCGGTGATGCTGTTTCCCTGTTTATTTATTACTACCAGACTGAAAAACAGCCCCGTCCTGTTCTAATTGGTTTTAATTCGGATACTCAGAAAGATTTCTTTCAGCGTCTGATGACCGTGGAGGATATTGGCCCCATGAAAGCGGCTCGGGCGTTGACAATCCCGGTACAGGATATCGCCCGCGCTATTGAAAATAATGACTTGTCGTGTCTTCAGCGGCTCACGGGTATTGGAAAGCGGACAGCCCAGAAAATGGTGGCGTCACTGGCGGGCAAGTTAGAAAGATTTATTGTGGAGGAAGCGTCCAGCCGGGAGCCTGAATATCGGCGCGAGGAAATATCACTCCCGGTGATCGATGTTCTGGTGGGGCAGTTGGGAATTAAATCCGCTGAGGCGCGGCGGATGGTAGAGGAAACTTTGGCGGCGAATCCTTCGATTACCACTCCCGAAATGCTTCTTGAAGAAGTGCTTCGCACAAAACCGAAATGACGATTTCCATGACAAACGGCAAACAGAAGTCTTCTTCACTGGTTCAGGGGGTTGTGGAAGGAACATGTCAGCCTGCGGATGTGCAGCCGGATATGTTGTCTTTGCGTCCGGAACACCTTTCGGAATATGTGGGCCAGGCTGAAGTGGTTGAGACCCTGAAAATTGCCATCGAAGCCGCCCGAATGCGAAAAGAACCTCTGGATCATGTGCTGTTTCACGGCCCGCCGGGACTCGGAAAGACCACACTGGCGCATATTATCGCCAATGAAATGGGCGGCGGTTTAACAGTCACATCCGGACCGGCGCTCGAAAAAGGGGGCGACCTTATCGGTATTTTAACCCACCTGTCCAGGGGAGATGTGCTGTTTATCGATGAAATTCACAGGGTTCCCAAAACCGTTGAGGAATTTCTGTATCCCGCCATGGAAGATTTCGCTGTCGATTTTGTGTTTGACAAGGGGACGCATGCCCGAAGTCACCGTATCCGTCTGGAGCGCTTTACACTGGTTGGCGCCACAACGCGGGTGGGATTGTTGTCTTCCCCTTTGCGAGATCGATTCGGATTATTTCGGAGCCTGGATTTTTATCGTGAATCCGAGCTGGTACAGATATCGCAACGATCCGCGACGTTGCTGGAGATGAAAATGGAGTCCGCAGCGGCGCTGGAGCTTTCCCGGCGCTCACGGGGAACGCCGCGTATTGTCAATCGCCTGCTGAAGCGGGTAAGGGATTATGCGCAAGTGCGCGCGGATGGCGCTGTTTCATCTGATGTCGTTAATGCGGCGCTGCTGCTGGAAGGTGTCGATGAGAAAGGGCTGACCGATTTAGACCGTCGGTACATGAAAACCATCATTGATTTTTATGACGGCGGACCTGTGGGTATAGAGGCCATTGCTGCGACCCTTCAGGAAGAGACGGATACTCTGGTGGATGTCGTAGAGCCTTATTTGCTGAAAATCGGTATGGTGCTAAGGACGTCGTCCGGAAGACGGGCGGCGAGGAGCGCCTACATGCACCTGGGATATGCGTTTCAGAAAAAACTGCTGTAATCCGGTGGAACGTCTATCGAGAAAGGATATCCTGGGGTTTCTTGACGATGAATGCCCCTTATTGTATCTGGTTTCAGGGAGGGCGCGTTAATGAAAAGATACATTTTACTGATTTTGGCAGCCTTGGCCACTGTTAATTTTGCGACGTTTGCTTCAGCGGATGTGATTGATCCCTATGACAGCATGTCCGCACCGCCGGGAACCGTTGCTTTGTACAGCTACTTTGGACAAATCCATTATCCTGACATTGCGGATAATTCAGGAAATAAACATCATCTCGGATATGACCAGAGCTATATGCTGCTTCGACCGGTGTATTTCATGGGGCAGATAGCCGATAAACTGTCCTATGGTGTCAATGCCGTCCTTCCCCTTGCCAATGTCAGTCTTGATGGCGCCAGGAACGAATTCGGTCTTGGCGATATTGGAATTTCTCCCTTCATCTATCTCTATGAAAATCCGGAATCGAAACTGTATCTGTCTTTCTGGGAATTCATTTTTATGCCCAGTGGTAATTACGATAAAAATAATGCTGTCAATATCGGAAGGGATGCCTGGTGGTTTGAGCATCAGCTTGCTTTTGGCTGGTATCCCAACAAATTCGGGATGGACTTCAACGTCAACTATTTTCAGTTCACAGAGAGTGATAAGCTGAAATATAATGAACCCGATGCGTTGGAACTTGAAACAGTCGTTCATTATGGGATCACCGATAAATTCCGTGTCGGCATCAATGCCGCCTACTGGATCGGAACGTGTGATGCGGCGTATGACGGAATCAGTATGCCCGACACCAAACCGATGAACGTCAAACTCGGCCTCAACTTCTCCTATGCCGTTTCAGAAAAGCTCACCGCCGGAATTCGCTGGATGCATGATGTCAAATCGGAAAACTATCCCAGCGGCGATTGGGCTTATGTGCGTCTTGCCTATACTTTCTGATTTGATCTAATATAAATTCGATATGTTATTACTGATACTGCATCGCAAAGCCGTATATTGAGAATGGATGACTTCATCATCGGGCATGTTCTTCAGAAATGGTTTCGGATATGGCTTGTGATTTAATGAGAAGTGAATACAGCATTGGAATCTCTGATTGCAATTACATAAAATTGGCTATATCATGACAGGCTGAAAGAATATCTTTTCAGCCGATCCACAAACAGGCTTCAAAGAACGGTTCGGTATCTGGGTTTTGAACGAGATATGGAAAAGTAGGCGAAAATATGATGTCAGAGACTCCTGAAGAAGAACTGGCGCGATTGCGAGCTGAAAACGCGCAATTGAAACGTGATCTGGCCGATTTGGAACTGCTGTACGAAACAACGACGGAACATGGCGAGGCGATTGAGGATGAACTGGCGGAAAAAAACATCGAACTCGAAAAAATTCAGATGCGATTGCAGGAAGAACTCGATCAGGCGCTCCGATATGTGATGTCTCTGTTGCCGGAGCCCATGACCACACCGGTTCGTGCGGAATGGCTCTTTATTCCGTCCTCGGAGTTGGGCGGAGATTCGTTTGGCTACCATTGGATTGATTCGGAGCATCTGGCTGTGTATCTGCTGGACGTTTGCGGTCATGGCGTCGGTGCTGCGCTGCTGTCTGTCGCCGCCATCAGCGCGTTGCGTGGCGAAACGCTTTCAGGTATTGATTTTCGATCTCCGGGCCAGGTATTGACAGCGATGAATACCGTGTTTGATATTACCCGGCAGAACGAGATGTTTTTGACACTGTGGTATGGTGTTTATCATTGTACGAGTCATCAATTGACATTTGCCAGTGGCGGACATAATCCGGCCATTTTGATGGCTCCAGGCTCCACGCAGATTGCGGAAATCATGAAATTCCTGCGTCCTCAGCCTATTATCGGCATGGTTCCGGGTTTAGAGTACCAGGATCAGACGATGTTTATTGCCGAAGGAAGCCGGCTGTTTGTATTCAGTGATGGTGTGTATGAATTGCCAAAGGTGACGGGCGGCATGTTTTCTTTGAAAGAATTGTGTGCGTTAATAGGGCGCTATGGTCCGCAAAGCCGTACAGATATGAATGGTCTGGTGGATGATTTGAGAGCGGTGCAGGGCCGGAAGGCGTTTGATGACGATTTTTCTATGATTATCCTGGATCTGTGAATGAACAGGGCACGTACATTTCAATGTAATGGCGATCATTGCCGGAAAGGATATCTATGATCCAGAAGGCGGATTCCGTGACGACGCCTCCGGCGATTCGCGTGTGTTGCGATATGCCGGGTTTTATTGCTGATTGGCGCCGGTGCGATCACTTATCCAATTTTTTGGCGGAAGCGCTCAATTTGATTAAGGCAGATCCTTTTGCATTTGCCAATATGCTTTCCACGGTCATCAATGAGGTGCTTGAGACGATATTCTATCATAACGCCGGGCGAGGTTCCCTGACACTGGCGTTGAGCGAAGAGGACGCGGTGACGGTATTGCGTGCAGAATTTGCTGTGGACGACAGCGACCGTTCATTGTACGAACGTATTGTCACCACGCTGGCTGCCCATGACCCGGTTGCGTTGTACGAACAGTTGCTGTTTCAAGTTTCATCTGTGGACACACGCGACATCTGCCTGTATGAAATAGCTGCTGATTATGGAGCGCGTTTGACCTTAGAGAATGGGAGCCAGCCCGGTTTGATTTGTCTGGTCGTGCGCATAAGCCTGAACAACTGTCTGAAAACAGAGGCTGAGAATAATTGATGTCCGCCCATCCCCATATCACATTTGACGAGCAACGGCAGGAGTTGATCCTGGCGGGGACATGGCTGCCGCGAGACAGTGCCGCCACCTTCACCGCCAGAAATATTATGAATTCTGCTGCATCATCGGTCAGAGGAATGCTTTATATCAACTGCAAACGGTTGCTTCGGATTAATTCCCCTGCCTTCAGCGCGTTGCTGGACATGCTGTGCTGGATCGAAGAAAACAGATCTGACCTGCATGTTAAAATCATTGTTTCCAGCGCCATTCCATGGGCGGAGAAGCGTTTTCGGGTTGTGATTCAGATGTTGGGGAAAAACTTCAGCGTGGAACAGTATGACAAGCAGTTTTACCCTGGACAGGCCGCCGTGGAAGATGCCTCTTTCATTCCGGTGCTGCAGACGCAGGCCAAAATCATTTGGGAACAGGAACGGCACATTCTGCCCCGTCACGGCCTGACACCACAGATGAAGGTTGCCGATATCTGCTGCGGCATAGGCAGCTTCGCCATGCAGGTGGCGCGACACTTTGCTCCAAAAACAGTTGTTGGTGTGGATCATGCCCAGCCGGCCTTAGCTTATGCAAGGCATTTAGCTCATGAGTTCTGTCTCTCGAGTCTGGAATTTATTTATGGTGATGCGACAAATTTGCTGCTGGCGGACAATCGGTTCGATTTCGTTGCATGCCGGCTTGCCCTGCAGATCTTTGACAAACCGGAAAACATTTTGCGTGAGCTGGTGCGTATCTGCCGTCCGGGCGGACGGGTGTATTTGATCAATGAGACATATTCCCGCTGTTTCGGATATCCCAGTGCTGAAGCCATTGCCTGGACCTACCAGGAAGCTTCCGGACTCTATGGCGCTTTGAGTATGGACCTGGAATTCGGCCCCAAAATGCGGTGCTACATGACAGAGGCCGGACTTAAGAATATTCAGGTTGAACCGCTCATGCTGACCAGTTGCAATACCAACGGCGCCGATTTTGCCGATGTGATCCGAAGCTGGGAAGCTTATGCGATCAACCAGCTCGCAAAGAATGCCGGAAAAGATGAAGCGTATTGCCAACGGTTGCGTGAGGGTTTTGCGGCGCATGTGCGATCCGTGACGCATGAGAAAGGTTTTGGCGGGTGGCCGATCTGGGCGGCGTCAGGCTGTAAACCCGGCTGATGAAAGCTGACACAGGAAGAACCATGAATGAATCTGTCGCCAAAGAACAATATGTAGGATGCAGAAACAGTTTTCGTGTTAAGTTTTTTCTCGTGGCTGCTGGAAGTGTCTTACTGGCGTTGATATTAAGCGGGATTTTTGCCGTTCGCAATTTCAATCGGCTTGGGCAGGATGCTTCTGTCAAAATTCAACAGGGCTTGACGGCTGCCAGTCATGAATATCTCTCAAATTATATACGAACCGTTGCCGAACGG
>DAIEFO010000061.1 GCA_027325475.1 Desulfobacteraceae bacterium
ACCGCGAAAATAAAAGGCGACTTTACGAACAATGAATCCAGCCGGTTGGATCAGCTCTTTACAGTTCAGGACGATCAGAATCTTAAAAAAATTATTCAGGAGACAGTGAAAAGTCAGCAAGTTTACAATAAAGCATGGGAATCAGCCAATGCAGCATATCTTGAGAGCGCAAGGAACGAAGCCAAACGTAACGTACTTGAAAACATTCTTAATAAAACAATCGAGGATATTCGACAAGTCATTCAATCAACAGGCCCGGAATCCGCAGACATCCTGAAGACCCTGGATATGTTACGGGAAAGCGGTAATCTTCAGACGGCACTGGAAAAGGCAAAGACGTTTCTGTCAACAATCGAGAGCCAGAATGAAATGGGGATTGTGCTTGACAGACTGAAAGATATTCGTTTAATGAAGGAGCAACTCATCTTCCGTTCACATGAACTGCAACTACGCACAGACGATGATATGAATGAACTGTTGAAGCAGGTAACGGGTAAACAGTACGCCACCTTCAACCAGAAGGCCGATGATTTACAAAAGAAGCTTCTGCAGATGCAGTCTGACATGAAAGCTAAGGATTACCGGGACCGCGAAGCCCGCTATCTCGCCCTTTTGAACCGCTATTTTCACCTTGAAGATCCGCTGAAGCTTGCCGATGCTCAGCTTTCAGGACTGATTGAAACTCTGGCGCTGTCGCTTGATCAAGGGCGATATATCGATTTTGATGATGCAGAAAGGCAGATAGAAGCACAAATGCTGGATTGCGGAAGAAGCACCCTTGCCGAAACTGCGGCTGAAGTCTTCCGGGACCAAAAGTTTGAGGGTGTCAAACAAGAAAACGCTGGCAAAAGCATCTTTGTTACCGGTTTCAAGGAAGGTTCTCCTTTAACCGTTCAGATTGATCCGCAGACCCGCATCAAAATCGATTTTCCTCCCGGATCAACCCAGGATGATCAAAACTGCCATCTTGTACTAAAAACTTTTGTGATGGGGTTGAGACAAAAAGCAATCGATAAGGGGCTGGATCTCAATTTTCTGAATCTGGCTCTAAAATGGCGATTCGGAGAAGAACTTAAAATGTCCATTCAACCCCCAACTCCAACTTCACCATTAACACCTTCAACGATGACACAGGTAGAGTATGAACCACAAATCATCAGAACCAGACCAACCCAATGCACCTGAAGTCCCGGTTACCGGAAAGCCAGATAACATTCCTGAGGAACCGGTAACAATCATCACGATGCCTTCCGGTCGTCACCACTTGTACGGACCGGAGGAAGTTATTCAAAAAGCATTGGAACGGGTTCAAAAAAGAGGATTTGACATGGTCATCGAAGGACCTGACCCCTGCGTCTAAGGAGGAATTTCAATGGCTGAAAAAAATCATGTCAGCATGATAAGTTACGAACGGGAGCCATGGTTTGGCAAACTGATTACGAATTATTTCAGCGGGGCATCCAAGTTTTGCTTTCTTAACGGTAATGTACGCGATCGTGTTCTGTTGAAGGCAGCAGGTCGTGAAGCAATAGCAATTGAAACCAAAGCTTCCAGTTATTTAGAGTTCTACGATATTATCGATTATTTAACATGGCAGCTAACGGAAGGCATCAAAAGCCGGTTTAATGCAGTCATCTGCTATAGCTTGACCCGGGGCTTTTATATCCGGAATTCCAGTAATCATTCAAACAACACGGATTTTTTTTCGAATATCGGCTTCAATGCGCCGATCATTCAGGTCAAACCTGGCGAAAAATATAAGGAACCCCAAAGACCGGTTCTCCCCGGCAATGATGCGCTTCAAATCATTGGTCAGTTGCTCAGGCAGAATCAAAGAATCGCCGTGATCATCGATCATGCTGAAATGATTGTCCCCAGGAACACGTTCAGCAATATTCATCACGAGAAACTGCCGTTTCTGGAAATGCTCAAGGACTATTCGTATGATCCGGCCATTTATCAGTCTGAAAATTTACTGATTCTGATTTCCGAAAACATAGCTGATGTTGAAACCATGCTGTTTCAGGGGCAGTTTGTTCAAGACATCATGATTGACATGCCTGACAAAGGTAAACGTTTGAATTATCTAATGTATTTGTCAGCCTTGTCTGCAGAAAACACTTCAGAAGAAAACTTCAGAAAACTGCCTGAAATTGCGGAAAACGATTTTCCCGGTGAACACAATGGACTTGACAGTCTAAGCAGGGCAATGAACGGGTTTACCTTATCCGCCATTGATACTTTTATCAGACGGATCCAAACATACAATATACAGAAGAAGACAGAGGGCGCCTCAAGGAAGAAAACCATTAACCGAAAAGAAGTCAACTTGCATCGAAAAAAAGCCATCGCTTCCGATAGCGCCCAACTGCTTCAAGAAGTTATTCCAAGGGGGGGCTTCGAATGTGTGGGGGGGCTGGCTCATATCCAGGAGTATTTTAAGGACATTGCCCAAAAAATCCTGGACGGACAACTCAATACCGTTCCAAAGGCTATTTTACTGGCTGGTCCTCCGGGAACCGGAAAAAGCATTCTGGCTGAGGCGCTTGCAAAGGATGCACGGATTCCCATGGTAAAAATGACCAATATCAGGGATAAATACGTAGGGGAAAGTGAAAGAAAGTTGGAACTGGTGCTGAATACTCTTTTAGCCTGGCAGCCCATACTGGTTTTTATTGATGAAATTGACCAGGTGTTGGGGCAGCGTGTCACCTCTCAGGAACAGGGCAGCGCAACAAAAAGTGAAGCAAGGATGTTTGGCAGGCTACTGGAATTTCTGGGTGATGACAAGCACCGGGGAAAGGTTGTCTGGATCGGCGCCACAAACAGACCTGACCAGATGGATGACGCCATGTTGAGACGCTTCGATCGGAAATTTCCAGTGCTTCTTCCTTATGAATCAAATAACCGTAAAAAAATACTTGAAGCGTTTAAAGACGGAACGATTAAAGATCTCGGCTATGCCGAAGGCCTTGATTTGGATGAAGTTGCAACATTGATGGACGGCTACACCGGAAGTGAAATGGAGCAAATTATCATCAATGCCATGTCTGCCCAGCCTCAAAACAGTACACCGCAAACGAAAAAAATCGTTTTAAATAAAGATGACATAAGAGACGCCACCGACAAATTCATTGCCAGCAGGAATGAAGATATGTACCTGCTTCAGTCTCTTCTGGCGCTGGATATGTGTAATCATATCGATGCGCTCCCAAAGCCGGATTCTCTGCCGGATTCTTTTAGAGAAATCGTTGTGGGTTTGACGGATCTCGATCGGAAAAAGCGTCAGGAAGCCAAACGGGAACTCCAAACGGAAATCACCCGGTTAAGAATCAAAATAGCTCATAATTAAACGTTCTGATAAAATACATTAAGGATGGATGTGACACGAATTTTCATTGATCGACTGATGAGCTTCCCCCCAATACATTCTGGGCTGGGAGCCATTCTGATCAATCCGGTTTTTTGCAGGCAAAATGGCCTGAGAGCGGGCCAGATGATTCATTTTTTTTCTGAAAGCAATCTGTCGTTTCCGGGAGCTATTCTTAAGGTGATTCCATGGGAATCGGAAACTATCTGGAATGCGAACCCCGGCTGCGATGGGTTGATAGAAGGATTCAGTGAAACTCCTGAAGGCAAAAACCCTATAGGTGACGTCCAAAAGGGAGATTATGAATTCAAAATCATTCCCGCTTCAGAGGTTTCAATGGCCACGGCGACAGTTGTAAAATTAACCGCAGACAACGACTACCTCACCATCGATGATGTAGAATGCAACAATCTTCGCAACTGGATCCGTCATCGAAAGATACCGGTTAACAATGGATACCGGTTTTCCCATAACCAAACATCTTATATGTTCTGTGAACATCGCGCTCCATTTGTTTCAGGAACCGGCGGCGTCGGCTGTTACCTCCATGCCATGGTAGCTATCAATCAAGCCCTCCAACGGGAATACGATCGGTTATGCAACGATGAAACGCTCCGGGATGATATAACGAGTATATCCTCAGACGAGCAGAAATTCGCTGCTCTAATCGAAAACCTGCAAATAAAGTTTGATGAAGTATATCTTTTGTTGGCCACAATTGAAGCGGACGTTAAAAGCTGGCCTCCGGAACAGACAAATGGAATTGGAGTCGTTTTAAATATTTTTTCATGCCATATCGACAAAATGATTCGAAATTGGGGTGCCGATGATGGAACAGCATGGCCTGACCACCTGAAATCTCTCACAGTTGTCCTTTCTGAATTTACAAAAGAGCTATTGACTGCATGGCAAGATAAACCTTTTGTCAAGGAACCTGATGTATCTGAAGAAACTACGCAAAAAGAAGCTTCAGTTGGACCTGATTCCCGGAGCAGCGCTCAAAAGGAAAAAGATAAATATGATGATTTACGTGGGGCCGGGAGTACTTTAGAGGATGATGAGGATGAAGATGATTCATAAAGGTGAATCGATATGCTGAATTATAAAGATTTGAATGCTGAGCGGGTGGACCTCGAAGCAAAAATTGACCACCAACGGAAGCAAAATCGGGATATCCGCAATAGAATCAAAGAAGACCAACTGAACGCAATAAAATTGCGGGAGCAACAAATTTCTCAGGTTCACGACGCTGTGAACACGCTCGCTGACTACGTAAAACGGATTAATTTAGAAATTCAGCGGAGACGGATGCTTTCTTCCCGCTAAATATTATAATCGGTCATGGGGAATTTCTTGCCAGGGAATCAGCCATTGCATTCACCCAACAGCCTATATGAACGTCTGGAAGGATCGGCCATCCGTTGCAGGGTCTGCGCCAGGCAATGCATGATTCCGGAGGGCTCGGAATCCTTTTGCCGGGTCCGTCGGAATCAGAGCGGCCAGATGAGGATTCCAGACGGGTTTCCGGTTTCGAGAACCGTAGTAACAACGATGTATCGGCTGCGACTGGCCGATACCCAAACACCCGATCCGGTTCTGGCTGTCGGTGGCTGGGGCTGCAACCTGTATTGCCGCCATTGCATCAATGCCCGGTGGAGTTATGCGGGCATTCCGGCGGATACAACGTATTGTCAACCTGAAGCCCTGATTGCACGGGCTCTGGATTCAAAATGCACGGCGCTGGCGTTTTCCGTCACTGAACCCATCATTCATCTGGAAAATCTGGTCCCCATCCTGGCATCCGCCCATCAGTATCAGCTTCAGACCCTTCTGTGCACCAACGGCCTGTTCACTCGCGAAAGCCTGGATTGGGTGCTGCCGTTGGTAGATGGGTTCCGGATAGATCTCAAGGGGTTTTCAGACAAGACCTATTCAGGCTTGACAGGGTTTGCAGGGTTTACCCCTCTGATGGATATCCTGGAAATCATCACCAAGGCAATAAAGCAACTGACATTGCAGTTTGTCCCGATCCCGGAGATAAACGATTCGCCTTTGGATATCGAAAACGGCATACGGCAACTGGTTAAAAAAGGCATAACTGTGCCGGAGATCACAATACTGCGCTTTATCCCTTCCGGCTGGATGACGGACCGACCGGCCGCAGACGACCGGTACCTCTATAAAATTGCCTGTATGTTTGAACAATACGGCGTATCAACCCTGATCAGGGAGGTGTAGTTTGAAAAAAGGATTGTGGATTTTTCTCGTTTTTGCATTGTTATATTCTGGATGGCCGGACGTTGTAAATGCCACAGAACCGCCTGCCAAGGGCGCGCTGGATATGGCGATTTTGGTGGATCGCTCCGGCTCCATGAAAGGGGTGCAAAATAACATGGCGCTTGCCTTGATCCAATTTATCATTGATCAGACTTTTTTTTTCCAGGACGATGTCCGCCTGGTGCTGATCCCTTTTTCCGACAAAGCTCAGTCACAGCCCCAGCAAGGGTTTTTTACCGATGTGGAACCGGCTTTGGTCGCAGCCGGGAAACTGCCCGACCCATCCGGAGGTACCGATATAGAGGCGGCACTTGAAACCGGCCAGCAGCGTCTGGCCCCTTTTGACGGGCAACGCAACAAGATCGCGGTCATGATGACAGATGGCAAACCCGAGCCCAGTCCATCCGATGCCCGCCGTTTTCCCAAAACAGCCGAGAAGATCAGCAACAAATGTGGGAAGCCTGGCACTCCTAATTATTCAGGTTGTGTCCAGCCATTTCTGGATCAAATCAGTAAGGAAAGCATGGATACCATCGTCAATGTGCTGATTCCGGCGTTTGCGGGCAAAATGCCGCTGTACACGATCGCCCTTGCCGGAGGTTCGATAAACCGGGAGTTTCTGGAAGCCTGCTCCCGGATATCGACCCAACGAAACGACGCATTTCAGATAGTCGAACGCCAGAACCTGATCACCGCAGCCAACGTGCTCATCCCAAAGGGCCAGAATGTCATCAATATCTACCAGAGACAGGTTGATGAACGTCGTTCGGCGCCAGTTGAAGATACCTTCCGGCTTCCCCTGTCGCTGAAGCGTGTCCGGTTTGTGGTTAACTACCTGGACCCTGGCATCCGGGAAGGCGAAATCGCCATTGAAATTCACTTGCCAAACGGACAGATTCTGCGAAATTCAGGCGCTGAAAGCAGCCTTTTTTCCGCCCGCGCCGCGGACGGTTCCCTGGTTTTTCAGCGACTGATTCTGTCCACGCCGGTTCCCTTTGGCGATGGCAAGGTGGTTGTCAAACGAACGGCGGGCGGAGCCCTGCCGCGTATGCTGATTGTGGCGGAAGGCATCATGACGGAAGGCGCTTTCCGGATAACGCTGACCCCGCCTCAGCCCGAAGCCGGAGACAATCTGATTATTGACGCCCGCATCGAGGAAAGTGGACGCGTAATCCCAGCAGAAGCCATCCGCGGCAAGATATACGCCCCGGACGGCAAATCCGTGGATATCTCCCTGGATAAAAAACCGGATGGAACATTTCAAAAAACATACCCCATTCCGGATGGCGCCCGCGGCAGGCATATTCTGACCCTTATGGCTGTTCTGAACAGCAAGTTGAACCAGAACATTTCCGGACAGACTGAGTTTACGGTTTCCCCCCCCAATCCGGTGGTACTGCTACCGGAGATCCCCTTTGGTGGTGGAGAGGGCGTCAGCCAGGCTCCGGATGCACTGATTTTCTCGCCCCTGGGGTGTAACCGTCTGGATTACACCATCAGTAAAATCCGCATCCTCAATGAAGCCAAAAAATCGGCCCCGGTCAGCATCACGATCAGTCCGCTGACCAGCAATGAAGGACAGGTGCTGGATCCGCGCAAATGGATTGCCATTACGCCGTCACCTGCCGGCGTAACCGCTGCTGGCGCGCCATTTACCTTTAACCTTAAGGCGCTGGTTCCCAAAAATATTCCCGGCGATCTGGAAAATGCCACATATCGGGGGACACTGAACATCGAATGCCCGGATGCCGGACTGCAAACCATTCCGGTCGTTCTGCCAATCCACATCCCCTCTTTTACCGATTTGCCAAAACGCATTGAGATGACGGCGTACTGGCGGGTTCCGACCACCCTTACCCGGAGTCTGTCGGTCAAAGCCGATGGCGACTGCGCCATTAACGGCAAACTGATCTGCAATCAGAATTTCCAGGACAAGAAAGAAAATTTCATCGAAGCCGCCAGCCTGAGTCTTAACAGCCCCAAACCCGATTTTTCGCTTGATAAAGGCAGCAGCGCCAGCGTTTCGATGGAAGCAACTCTTGGAAATCTTCCGGTCGGTCGTTATGCCAGTCAGGTTTATCTGGACGGGGATATTACCCGTGACGCCGTGCTTCCGGTGGAGGTGATTGTTCCGGCGCCTTCGTGGAACCCCTGGCCGTACAAGGGGCCGGGATACCGGGGAAACGTTCTGCAAGTCCTGCATCTTTTGGGCATTCTTCTTCTGCTTCTGGGATTTATACGGCAACTGGCTGCAAGACCATTTCTGCGGTTCAGACGCGGGACTTCGTGGTTCGGGAGCCCGAACATGCCAATTTCAATAACAGATCCGAGAAGTAACTCGAATTTATTCCGCATCACACAATCTTCGAATGGTGGCGGATGGTCACTTCAACCGACAGGATCCGCCATTGTGTCGCTCAATGAGGAGCAAATTATGGGCAGTGCCGATGTCTTTCAAAACGATCAGATTCGATGCGTGGGATTTTCATTTAATGTCCGTCAGATGACTACCGGCGGAATTGCTCTGGGAACCCTGGACAGCCCCTTTCCGGAAGTCATATTCCGAAGACCGGGCCAATGGATGACTCTGGGCGCAGGATTGGTAGGGTTCGGTCAGATACTGACCTGGATTTTTTGATAAAAAATTGTTCAACTCAGTGGTTGAGCTGAAGAAAATCTTTCACAGGGAGGAATAGATGAATGCTGACCATTTGCCGCCGGTGAATGTCACCCAAGATATGCCGCTGCGGGATACCTTGATCATTGGATGCGGCGGATTCGGTATTTTAGCAGCCGCCTATGTGCGCGCGAGGCTCAGCAAGTTTCTGGAGGTGAATAACTTGAAGCGCATCCGGTTTCTAGGCATCGACACGATGACAAGTCTGGAAACTGGTAAGTATGATATTCTGAAATATTTCAATCAAGATGATTTGACGTCGCTTTCTGCGGCAAGCAATATTCGCGATATCCTGTTAAATCCCAAAAACTTTCCGGATATTACCCAGAGCCTGCCGGATTTGGATGAAATCAGTGAAACAGGCATAAAAAGACTCCTTGAAATCATAGACCCTCCTGAGGGTGCGGGTACGCAAAGGCTGTATTCCCGGCTATGCCTTCGGTCACTGGCAGGCAATATCGACAATATTTCAAAAAAAATAAGCGCCCTATTTACCGGAGATGATTTCAGTCCAAAAAATTCCGGTCCCCCGGTCATCACCAAAGAACCCGTTAACTGGACACACATTTTTTTAATCTCTTCCCTTTACGGCGGGACGGGTTCGGGTATTTTTCTGGATGTCGCAGCCATCTGCCGTACCCTTGGCAAGTTAAATAATGATCGCACCACTTTTATCACGGGGCTGTTTTTCCTGCCTTCTTTCCTCGACTCGAGACATTCCCATCAATTTCAAGCCCAGAGTTATGCTTCGCTGAAAGAGATAGACCACTATCTGTCCGGGAATCCATTACAATGGTCCTATCCAAACGGGTTGAAAATTGATATCAGCAATGGGGATGCCAGAGACAAGCTGTTCAATATGGTCTTTCTGATGGATACGCCGGATCAGGCAGGCAAACTTCGAGGCAGCGATGAGGCCAGACGCTGTCAGTTGGCAGAATCAGGCGCTGACTTGATTTTTCACCTTTGCGCAACTGGCATTGGTCAAAATTTTTTTGCCAGACATGTGGACATGGCCAGTAGCCGGGCCAGATTCATTACCATGTATCCGGAATTGACCCGCGATGAAAAAGACCAGCGCATTCAAAAAGAACAACGCATTACGGCATATTCGGCAGCACATTTTAAAACCGTGGGCGTGGATCAGGAAGTTGGAAGGGAATTTCTTTTAGCTCGCTATGCTGTAGATCTTTTTGAAAGCTGCTTTGGAAGCAGCGGCATGGATTACTCCGCAGCAGATAAGATTATTAAAGGCTTTGCCGCAGATCCACCGCTTTCAGAAATTCTCGGATTAACTTATGATGCGCTTCTGGCGCGATATCGAAGTATTACCATTCAACCCGTTGGATTCAGCCCCGAAACGCCGGTATTGA
>DAIEFO010000062.1 GCA_027325475.1 Desulfobacteraceae bacterium
AGCCAAAATAACGCTTTTGTCATCATACTGTAAGCCGGATGCTCCCGACAAATGAAAAACGCCATGAGAATTGTCATCGCCCGCCATATGGAAACGGTTGATAACCGGCGGGGCATCATTCTTGGCCGGCAGGATTCCCCGCCTGTCGAATCGGCGCTTAAACACAGCCGCCAGATGGCGGCCCTGATGGCGTATCCAGGAACAGGCCTCGTTGTGTCTTCACCGCTGGGCAGGGCGGTTTCAACCGCAGGCATATTTTCCACCACTCTGAATTGGGAAATGGGCATAATGGAAAATTTCACAGAGCTTTCCTGCGGAAAATGGGAAGGACTGCCCCGTCTTTCGGTTCTGCAACCAGGGCGCCCGCTGCGCCGTACATGGCATGAACGTCCCGGAGACGGCGAAAGCTGTCAAAGCGCATCGCACCGTGTGGCGGAGGGCATACGCCGCCTGAAAAGCCTGGATTACGATACCATTCTGATTGTCGGCCATGCTGCCGTCAATCAGGTTTTTCTCCGGATTTGGCTTTCTCTGACGACGGCGGAAGCGCTGACGATTCAGCATCCGCATGATCTCCTCTATCAGGTTGATCCGCCGTCTGATCGTTTGTCCGGCGATTGGCATGTTTCCTGGACGCACCGTTCGGGTGCTGCAGGAGAGGGACTTTGGCTCCGAAAATGACCCGATTTATCACTAAGCAGCATCAAAAGCGTATTCTACTGATAGAGCCTCCCTTTTACCGACTGTACGAATCGGGATATGCGCTGGTGAAATATCCGTTATCTCTTGCCTGTCTTGCATTTGCTGTCAGGGAATATACAGACTGGGATGTCAGGGTATTCAATGCGGATTTTGCACCCGTCAGCGCTCCTTTTGATATCACCTGGATGACGGGAGGCGGCTATGACAGATATATGGAAAATCTCGAAAATCCGTCATTCGGGATATGGAGCGCCATCCGCTCCGTGCTGTCGGCGTACCGGCCTTCGGTAATCGGAATTTCGGTAAAATCGTCCAGCCTGACCGCAGCCTGCCGTATCGCCAGTATTGCGAAAAATATTGATCCGTCCTCCATCATTGTCGTTGGCGGCCCTCACCCTTCCGCTACCGGTGCCGAGATGCTGAAAAACAGCGATATCGACATATGTGTTGCCGGAGAAGGGGAAACGACACTGGTGGAATTGCTTCAAGCCATTGAAGCGGGCGGCTCTCTTGATGGTATCGACGGCCTGTTTTTTCGAAACGGTACGGAATACAGATGTACCCCTCCCCGTGCGCTCTCGGCCATTCTTGACGTTCCGGGATTTCCATTTCAGTACGCGCAGGAGACCCTGATCGGCTGCGAGGATTATCCCAGCGCCGCTTTCAGCTATATTTTCGCTACCCGGGGATGTCCGCATCACTGCTTCTTCTGTGGTTCGCGGGAGATATGGGGAAGAAAACCTCGTTTCCGGTCTCCCGAACACGTTGCCGCGGAAATCACCTTTCTGCGGCATATGGGCGTTACAAGCTTTCACTTTGATGACGATACCTTCGGCGTTACCAGCGATTATCTGCAACGTCTCTGCCATACCCTGCAACGTTTGTGTCCCGGCATTGTCTGGAGCTGTGAAATTCATGTGCGGCTGGTCAATGATACCCATATCCGTCTCATGAAAAAAGCCGGATGCAGAATGATTCAACTTGGAATTGAATCGGGAAACAACGGTATCCTGAAAAATATCAGGAAGGGCTTTGTCATCGGGGAAGCGCTTGCGGCCTGTCGTCTCATTGTCCGTCACGGTATTCGTCTTCACACTTTTTTTATGGCGGGTTTTCCATGGGAAACCGAAACGACCCTTTCCGATACCCGGATGGTCATGGAAGCCATTGAATGCGAGAAGATCATCTACAGCCTTTTCACGCCGTATCCCGGAACGGAAGCTTTCCGGTTATGTCAGGTGGAAGGGCTTATCTCCGAACGTTACAGTCCGGCTCTCTTCGGGCACCAGAGCCCCCGAAACTGCTTCTGCCTGCATCTGACGCCTGAGCGCTTTCGGGCAATTTCACGGGATATGGAAGCGCTGGTGGTTAAAAAGAACCACGCAGGCAGGCATGCCGCTGCTCCAGATCCGTTATAATACGCTGGCCGATTGCATATTTGTCAAAATCGAAAGGAAGCCGCGTGCGGCGGCGTCCGACGATATCCTGGATAACGGTTGTCGGAGGCTCCTTCAGGACAGTTTCTTCCGAAAGCACGATGATATTGTCATGCGGAATTATCGCCGCTCTGGCTTCCTGTTCTCCGCTGGAATGCGCTTCCGGTACGACGATGGCTTTGACGCCTGTCAGCAGAAGCTCGTTGATCGTATTATAGCCGGCCCGGCAGATCACCAGTTCCGATGCGTGGATAAGATCGATAAGGGGGTAAAAGAAAGGAAGAAACCGGACCTGTGCCGCGAGAAAATGACGCTGAATGTTCTCAAGAACCTCTTTTTTCAGATAGGGGTCGATAACAAAGATTATCTGATGCGTCCTGTCAATACCATTGATATGACAGGCTTTCAGCAGATGGATGCATAACGTGGCAATATCGCCGTAACGGGATAACGACATCAGGACGATGGGCTTGTCCGTGAGTCTGAAGCGGTGTTGGACTTCACTTCGATGCGGCAGTTCATCGAGGCGCTTGTCGGTGATCCTTCCCACACAGGCAACCTCCGTAGTTGCAGAAAGTTTCAGCTCTTCATACCGGCGCCGGTTCAATATGTCGCTATCATCGAAAATGTAGATATAATCCATCTTGCTGACCAGATGGTCGAGGCGATGCGGCCCGCACGCAGCCAGAAATTCTCCGTCCGGGCCCATGATTCCGCGGGAAAAGGCCACGCTGATAAAACGGCCGGTGCGTCGGTTTCGTTCGAGAATTGTTGCCATTTCATCCAGAAGGCCGCCCATGTAATGTTCGATCATGACGACATCCGGCTGGAAGCAGCGGCAGGTTTCGGCAATGATTTTCCTGCGCAACCGCATGACGGCGTCAAGCGTCATTTCCTTGAGATAGCGGGGCTTGAATACCGGGCGTTCGCAACCGGCTGCAGCACATTTTAACGGCGCATTCGGCGTTGTTTCATGATCCGTGATCATTTTTTCGACGCCAGGCAGTTTCACCACTTCGATTCCTTCCCGAAGCAAAATATGGGGAATGGACGTGCCTGACAGCACCAGAAAATCGATATCGGGCCGCCATTTCTGAATTCCGGTGATAATGGCCCTTGCCCTGAAGACATGGCCGACGCCTGTAGAATTGTGCGTATAATAAAGGATGCGCCGTATCATTTTGCCTTTCATTGCCATCGCTGCGTTTTCATGATAGGGATATAACACTGCCATGCTATTGAAATCAATATGGAAAAATTGTTGAATGACAAGATTTCGGATAACGCCATGAAAGATTTCCTCAGCAGAAAACTCAATCTGTATGACCATGAACGCCGGACATGCCAGTGGGCGGTCTCGCTTTTCTTTTTCATCTTTTTCTTTCTGGGAATATTCCGAAGCTATGTGGACGCCACCTTTTTAAAGCGCTACGGAGCGGAACAGATTCCCGTCATGCTGCTGATCAACGGCGTTCTTACGGTGGCGCTGTTTCATCTGATCTCTCAGGTTTTCAGGCAAGTGAGCGACGTCATGCTGACGGCGGGCTGTATGATTTTATGCGCGGTTCTGATTGCCATTCTGTATTTTATGGTGCTGAAGGGAACCCTCATAGCCTATCCCCTTCTTTTTCAGCTTATGAACATTCAGGACTCTTTCTTTCTCGTGTATCTCTGGAATATTGCCGCCGATATGTTTGATGCCCGGCAGGGAAAACGAATTTTCCCGCTCATCACCGCCGGGCAGGTGCTTGGCGCCGCCTTGGGAAGTATGATTGTTGCCCCCCTTGCCAGCGTTGCGGGCTATAATTCCCCGCTTGTTATTGTCGCTGCCGGTTATTTTTTGATCGGAATCGTTTTGGCCGGCGCCGCGTCCCACGGGGTTTCGCTGACGGAGCATCGCAGAAAAACGCCGGAACAGGCTCACCGAAAACCCGGTGAAGTGATTGCGCTGGTCAGGGAATACCCCATCATCCGATATCTTCTGGTCAATGCTTTTATCCCCAATCTTCTTTTGCCGGTTTTTACCTACCAGTTTGCGGTTATCGCCCAGAACGCCTTTCACTCCGAACGTGCTCTGTTGACATTTATAGGCGTTTTCCGAGGCGTAAGCACCCTGCTTGCTTTTTTACTTATGCTTGTCATGGGTAAATTCTATACCCGGATCGGCCTGACGAAGGCGTCTTTTTTTCACCCTGTCAACTTTCTGGCTGTGTTTGCCGGTCTTGGTGCATCGTTTCATATTGCGGTTGCAGCGTACGGACAGTTTTCGGTACTTACGATTCAGCGGGCCATCGCAGGACCCATCAACAGAATCTTCTTCAACCTGGTTCCAAAACGCATTGCCAGATGGAGCCGGATTTTTATCGGCGGTAGCGTTGTCAAGGCGTCCGTAATTGTCAGCGCGCTGGGCATGGTGATTCTGAAAAAGTTTTTTCCGGCCCGTGATCTGGCGTTTCCGGCAGCCCTTCTGGCATTGTACTGGATTTATGAAACCGGCCGTTTTTACCGGTGTTTCCGCACCGGGCTGAAACAGACGCTCATGGATCAATCCATTGATTACAGCCAGGTTGAAACGGGTCTGGGGATACCTTACATTTCTTTTCCGGAATCTTTGGAGCTGGATATGAATGCCGGTATGCTGGATAACGCTTTTCCAGCGCAACCGGGAGAGGCTCTGGAGCGCATCGATGATCCTGATGAAATCGTTCGGGCACAGGCGATAAGCGCTATTTCCGGAAGCGATGAAGTCAGGGCAATTAACCGGCTGATGGAAAGACTGACCGATGTCGGCGTTGTCCGCAGGACGGAGATCGATTGTCTGTCATATTACGGCAGCCGGTTTCAGCCCTTTTTCGAAGCGGTTCTTGCTAATGCACCTCTTCGGATGCAGCAAGGCATCATCGAGGCCATGCGACTTTCCGGAAAAAAGCATGTGCCGTTGGCCTTTATCGGACAGGAACTGGAAAAAATATATCATGCCATCGCAATGATAGAGATTTTATCGGAAGAATCGCCGTCGCCGAGCACGGATATGCTGATTACCCATCTGAAGGAAGTCAATGAGGACTCTCTGAAACTGATTTTTCAGGCTATGAGGATCGGCAATGAAGACATCGGCCTCATTTATGAGGCGCTTCGCACGGACAGGGCCGCTGTTGCCGCAGAATTGCTGGAATCCATACTTCAACCTGAAATTACAGGGCTTCTCATGCCGCTGATCGAAAATATCTCTTCAAAAGATAAAATCATGAAAGGAAGACGCCTGCTGTGTTTCCGGAAGTTTGGAAATCTTGATTCCCTTCTGTTTTTACTGGGAGAAAGTCCCGATCCGACAACCCGCATGCTTACCGCTTTTGTCGTCGGGGAACATGCGCCGGAACCTTTTTATTATCCCACTATCGAACGGCTGCTGAACGATTTGCAGGAAAATGTGCGGCAGACAGCCGCCTATGCCATGAAAAAAATTACCGGGGGCGATACCTATATGCCGGAAATCATCTTCAATATGAACATCCTGAAAAAAACGCCGTTATTTGATGGCATGACCATCCGGGCGCTGGAAGCTGTCGGCGCCATTGTCCGGCAGCGATTTTATAAAGCCGGCGATATTGTCATCAGGGAGCGTGATCCCATCGATGCTCTCTTTTGCATCATTAACGGCAGGCTTGATCTGTATGTACAGTATGGGCATCCGGGCCGTCGAGTTGTCAGAACGCTTTCCGAAGGGGCTATTTTTGGAGAGCGTTCCCTTTTTACGCATCACCCCGCCGCGGAAACCCATGTCGTGGCGTCAGATTTTATGGAGGCATATGTCATTGACCATGAATACATCCGGGAGTTGATGAATATTTATCCGCAAATCGGCGTTAATATGGCCAGGTTCTTCGCGCTTCAGCTTGAATCCGCCTGAAGAGCGCATGATATCGGAAAGCCCTGTTCTCCCAGTCGTGTTCTCTCGCCATATAAGACATGACCGTTTCTTTGTGGCCGGATATCTGTTCTTTCATCATCGACACTGCTGTTGCGGCTGCATCATCGGCATCACCGTACCGGAAAATATTCCCCCATTCCGTAATCTTCACAAGATCATTATTGACAATGCGTTCTTCGGAAAGGACTCTGAGGCCGCCTCTCAGATACGAATAAATCTTTGACAGATCATTGTCGAAAGGATGCGGCCCCGGAGCTACTGCCAGCCCTATGCGGGCATGTCGTATATAATTCCAGATGCTGTCTTCTTTCATTTCGCCATGTTGAACGATTAGCGGCGAGAGACGCCAGGTTTGTCCATTCTCATAAAGGCGGTATTTGTTCTGGCCGATATAATGCACACGGGCGACGCCCCTTAGCCTTTCGGCGATGTCGCTGATCATCTCAGCCATTCTGCCTGAAGCAAGGCTGCCGAGAAAAAGAACGGCCTGTTCGTTGCTGTCGTAGGGGCTTCTGCCTTTCGGAGGCAGGACAGATGGGCATCCGGTAGGGACCAGCACGATGTTCTCAGGTTTTCCGTATAGCCTGTGCCAGCGTTCAGCGTTTTCCTTATTGTTGAAAATCACCGCAGACGATCGCTTCCGAATCATTTCCTGGCATTTCAGAAGTCTTGAACGCCATGCTTCATCCCGTTCGGGGAGATTTTCATCAACGACCCTTACCAGCCGGGATACGACAGCTCCTTTGAAACCCGCGATCAATTCCATGGAAAAATGATAACAGGTCTTTAATATATCATATCGCCTGTTATTCTGAAGATAATCGACTGGATATACGGAAATCCCGCAGGCTGTCAGACAGGGCTCTTCCACGGGTGCCAGGATGTCCACTTGCATGCCGCACTTGTTAAGTCTCTCCGTAAGGGCGTTTAGACGAAGAATATCAATTCCAACCAGCGGCTGACAGGGGTCTTTATGGAAAACGAAGCCTATTTTCATGGAAAATTCTTTCTGAAAGTCCATATAGACCGGAAGTCTGGTTTAAAACCGGAACCCTTGGGCAGCAGCGCCCATAAGTCCCATCCTGTGACTCAGAATTACATGAACCGGAAATGTATCCATGAGATCGGACATCCGGCCCTTGCTCCGGAAAGCCTTCATGAACAGCCCTTTCTTCAGCGCCGGGACAATGCGCGGCGGAATGCCGCCTCCAAGATAAATACCGCCGGACGCCATCATTCTTAAAGCCATATTTCCGGTTTCCGCTCCCAAAATGGAGATAAATTGCTCCAGCGTCGCCTGACAAAGCCTGCACGGTTTTTTATCATCGAGGGCAGCCTCGACGATAAATGGTACAGAGTCTTGAGCATTGTTTAGCTGCTCGGCCAGCCAGAGCGGTTCCTCTCCATGTTCATTTTCTTTCAAAAATTCGTATAAATTCTTAAGACCGATGCCGGAGCATATGTGTTCCGTGCTGACATGGCCGAAGCGATCCATCAGGTACAGCAACAGCCTGATTTCTGCCGGGTTTGTCGGTGCAAAATCGGCGTGTCCGCCTTCTGAGGGGTACGGCCGATACTTGGACCCATCCCAGGTGAGGTATGCCTGGCCAAGTCCGGTTCCTGGGGCGATTACAGCGATAGTGCCACCGGAAACGGTATTTCCCTTATTCAGCGTGAAGATTTCTTCCCGCTCAAGCAGGGGGATTGCCAGTGCGGCAGCCATGATGTCATTCATCAGATGCACACGCGAAAATCCGAGAGCGTCAATCAACTGTTTTTCATCGATGATCCATGGCAGGTTGGTGATTGTTGCCTGACCGTTTATAACGGGCCCTGCAACCCCAAAACTCGCGCAACTCACTTTTGTTTTGGCCTGTGAGAGAAATTCGCGAACAATCGTCTCCAGGTTTGGATATAGCCGGCTGGAAAAGGTGGCTTCAGCCACGGCTTTCCCTTGACTTGATTTGGATGAAAATATGGCCAGCCGGGTCTTTGTTCCACCAATATCGCCTGCCAGAACTGCTGAGGGTCGTTTCGACATCTTCAAAAATTCTCTATTCTTTTTGTGCGTTGTAAGCGCTTGTCGCAAAATTGACGGCTTTATAACAAGTCATTATTTATTTCATTATCGAAAAAGTCAACGCAGACGTCCGCGGCCTTCCATCTTGCCTTTGGCGCGCTCTTGTGTCATTGATAATGAAGTAGATGGCTGTCTGTCCGTCGGGATAGAAATGCCGTTATTATACCCCATATCCCCAGAGGAGGTTTTCATTTGGACTATCAGGAAATTATGTTCGCAACAGAAGGGCCGATCGCTTTTTTAACGCTTAACAATCCTCAGAAAATCAATGCGCTGTCCCGGAAAATGATTGGAGAAATGATTCATGTACTGACAGCGGTATCCACAGATGAAACTATCAAGGTTGTTATCATCCGCGCGACAGGAAAACATTTCTGCGCAGGACATGATTTGTCGGAGATGTTGGATCAGGGCATTAAAGCCTACAAGTTCATTTTCGATCAGTGTACGCAGATGATGCAATTAATTCACAGTATCCCCCAACCCGTTATTGCACAGGTGCAGGGAGTGGCGACAGCGGCCGGATGCCAGTTGGCGGCATGGTGCGATCTGGTTGTGGCCTCGGAAGATGCTCGCTTTGCAACCCCAGGCGTTAAGATCGGCTTGTTCTGTACAACGCCAATGGTGGCCATTGCCCGCGCGATTGGACGCAAGGCTGCTATGGAAATGTTACTCACCGGGCGCTATTTTCCTGCGAACGAAGCCAAATCGCTGGGGCTGGTCAATCGGGTAGTGCCATTCGAGCATTTGCCCCAAGAAACAGAGCGTCTGGCGCTGCAAATTGCGGATGCCAGCCGTTTCGTACTGGCTATCGGCAAACAGGGATTTTACGCCCAGATCGATCAGCCAGACGATAGCGCCCTGCATTTTGCCAAACACACCATCGCCATGAACCTGACAGCGGAAGATGCCCAGAATGGCATTCGAGCGTTTATTGATAAACAAACGCCGGTCTGGGAAAATCGGTGACGATGGCGGTAGATAAATTCCAATTGGACGATTTCGTAACAAGTTGCCAAGATCGAATAAAATTGACAGCTTCGTAAAAAGTCAATTTTCGGACGGTTTCGTGAAATGTTCACAGGCAAGACGCAAAAAATCCGCAAGGAATGCAGCGTACTCATCGTACGCTGCAATGACGAAGAATGCCGCACAACGCCGCTGCATGCGAACTTTTTACGAAAGCATCAAAATCAGTTGACATATCAGAAAGAGATAGTGTAAAAAGGCCGAATTCTTTGACAGGCAGGGTTTTGGTAAGAGATGTCGGTTGAAGGATCGGAAGGGGTTTGAAAAGTTTTTTAAGAAGATTAAAAAAAAGATTGACAAACGCATTCGAAAAAAATATATTAGCCGAGTTTTGGATGTGGTGGCAAGAAAAGAAGCATCCGGCGATAGATGATTTGATCTTTGAAAACTAGATAGTGACAGCTTGTGAGTTTGGGAGCCCAAGTTAATGAAGCCTGCGAGAGCGGGTTTTGAATAGTTTAATTGGAGAGTTTGATCCTGGCT
>DAIEFO010000063.1 GCA_027325475.1 Desulfobacteraceae bacterium
CGTTAAGACGTAAAGGCGCTGGGCGGCTCTACATCGTCATCACCGCGTTGATGGCGGGGCTGATTCTGGAAAACGGTAATCTGGCGCTGTTGGGGGCCAGCCGCAAGGCGTTTCCGGAACTGATTCATGATACGGTCTATCAAGTGGCCGGAGTGACCTTTACCAATAACTGGATACTGGTAGTTCTGGCGACTCTGGCAGTATTTCTTTTTCTGGAAACCATCGTCCGGAAAACCAAGATCGGTATGGCCATGAGGGCTATTTCCTTTGACCGCATGGCGGTGCCGTTAATGGGAATTCCCATCGACACGGTGATCGTGTTCACATTCATTCTGGGATCTTCGATGGCGGCGCTGGCCGGCGTACTCTTTGCGTCCGCCTACCCGGTGCTGGAGCCCTATATGGGCGCCATGATCGGCTGGAAAGCGTTCATTGCCGCGGTGGTCGGCGGTATCGGCGAAATCCGGGGGGCTTTTGTCGGCGGATTTTTACTGGGCTTTATCGAAATATTTGTGGCGGCGGTGTTTCCATCCACATTCCGGGATCTGATTTCCTTTGGAATACTGCTTGTTTTTTTAAGTCTCAAACCGACAGGAATTTTTGGAGTCGCCAGGGCTCAGAAAATATAAAAGGATCGTTATGCGGCATCACCTTAGCCTGATAGTGTATCTGGCCATTTGTCTTCTGATCATTGTGATCTTTCAGCAGAGCTGGCTGAACGCTTATA
This sequence comes from Desulfobacteraceae bacterium, assembly GCA_027325475.1. Lineage (GTDB taxonomy): Bacteria > Desulfobacterota > Desulfobacteria > Desulfobacterales > Desulfatirhabdiaceae > RAAP-1. Next base: position 728 of record DAIEFO010000063.1, read on the forward strand.
TCCAGATTGTCATGATGTTTATCGGCATCAACATCATGCTGAGTTCTTCACTGAATCTGATCAACGGATACATGGGAGAGTTTTCCTGCGGCCATGCCGGTTTTATGGCTGTCGGTGCGTACGCAGCCTCTCTTTTGAACATGGGGCTGTTCACTACTTCCAGTATTTTCGGTCACTCGTTATTTATCGGTCCCCAATATTCGGTATTTCTTTTTCCGGTCACCCTGATTGTCGCCGGGTTCTGCGCCGCGCTGGTCGGCCTTCTGGTCGCGGTTCCCAGTTTCCGCACGCGAGGCGATTATCTGGCCATCATCACCCTGGCGGTCAACTATATCGTCAAAAGTTCCATCGAAAATATTCAGGAAATCGGCGGTGCGAGGGGATTTATGGGGATGCGTCAGGTGGTGAACGCAATGAACAATGTGATCAACATTCCCTGGCTGATGATCTGGATACTGGCGTTTGCAGGGATATCCATCGTTGCGCTGAAGCGTTTTGTCGGATCTACATACGGAAAGGGCGTTATCGCCATCCGCGACGATGAAATCGCCGCTGAAATCATGAGTGTCAACACGCAGCGCGTCAAACTCATCGCTTTCATGCTCTCATCCGGAATCGCCGGAATCGCCGGCGGTCTGTTCGCCCATGTCATCGGCTATATCAATCCGGGAACGTTCACCATCATGAAATCCACGGAAATCATGGTCATGGTGTATCTGGGCGGGATGGGATCACTCAGCGGATCGGTGTTGAGCGCTATCCTGTTTACGGTGATGCTGGAGTTTTTACGTCCCCTGCAGCTCTTTAAATGGGTGTTGATACCGCTGCTACTGATCATCCTGATGCTTTTTCGGCCTGAGGGCCTTATGGGAAATCGCGAGTTAAGCGATGTATTTCCCGGACTTCGCAGATTTTTCCCATCAAAGGAGTATTAAGGTCTCATGCCGCTTCTGGAACTCAAACAGATCAATCATTTTTTCGGCGGACTGCAGGCGGTTTATAACTTCAATCTGACGATAGAACCCGGAGAGCTGATAGGGCTCATCGGTCCGAACGGTGCGGGAAAAACCACCATATTCAATCTGGTATCGGGTTTTTACAAACCCACTCAGGGCGATATCCTTTTTCATGAAAAAAGCATCACGCATCTGAAGCCGCACCAGGTAACTTCCCTGGGGCTTGCCCGGACATTTCAGAATATCCGGATGTGGAATTCCATGACCGTTCTTGAAAATCTTTGTATTTCCCAGCATTATCGCATGGGATACAGTTTCATGGACGCCATCTTTTCAACGAAAACCTATCACGAACATGAAAAGGCTGTGGTCAAACAGGCCATGGAGATACTGGAAAGCCTGGGGCTTTCCGAGGCTGCCAACGAATATCCCAAAAATCTTCCCTATGGTCTCCAGCGCCGGGTGGAGATCGGCCGTGCGCTGACCATCAAACCCAGTCTGCTGCTTCTGGATGAACCTGCCGCCGGCATGAATCCTTCGGACATCGACAGACTGATCGAATTGATTCGGTGGATTCGTGAGCAGTTTCACCTGACTATCTGGCTCATCGAGCATCAGATGAAGGTGGTCATGTCGCTGTGTGAAAGGCTGTGTGTGCTGGATTTTGGGCAGATCATCGCCGAGGGGTCTCCTTCTGATATCAAAAACAACCCTCGCGTCATCAAGGCATATCTGGGAGATGAGGAGGCCGACGACAATGCTGAAAATTGAAAATCTCCATGTCAGTTACGGCAACATCGAAGTCCTTCACGGTATATCCCTGCATGTCAATGAGGGCGAAATGGTCGCTTTGCTGGGCGCCAACGGAGCAGGAAAATCCACCACCCTGATGAGTATCATGAGATTGCCGCCGCCTGAGGCCCCGCGGGTAACGGCAGGAAGCATCACATATCGCGGGGTGGATTTGCTTCCGGTTGCTCCCCATATTGTGGTCGCCAAACATGGTATCGGCCTGGTTCCGGAAGGCAGAAGGGTTTTTGGAAACCTGACGGTTTTTGAAAATCTGAAACTGGCTACCTATGCGCGTAAAGACATGGTACAGGTGTCCAAGGATTATGAACGCGTATTTTCTCTGTTTCCCCGTCTTGCCGATCGAAGAAATCAGCGGGTTGAAACCCTGAGTGGGGGCGAACAGCAGATGCTGGCGACCGGCAGGGCGTTTATGTGCGGCGCGAAATTCATCCTGCTGGATGAACCGTCCATGGGGTTGGCGCCGCTGTTGATGCAGGAGCTTTTCAAGGTGCTCAAAGAGATTAACCGGAGCGGTGCGACGATTTTTGTCGTCGAACAAAACGCCAATATCGCCTTGAAATACGCGCACCGCGCTTATCTGATGGAGGCTGGCTACATTGTCAAGGAGGGAACCGCAAAAGATATGGCGAATAAGGAAGAGATGAAAAAAGCGTACCTTGGATAATCTCTGCTTTGGAATGTATATTGAGAGTTTTCAATGCGCTGCCAGCAGCGTCTGAATGTCCTGCCGGAGTTTTTGATCGTAGTATGCGACAGAAGCCGGGCGGGCCATGATCATGTCGAGCTGGCGGGTGTGAAGAGTAAGATATCCCAGAATTTCAAGCCGCTTTTCCATGTAGGCCATATCGTGGTTTTCGATTCGGGATACCAGGTGATCTTCCCGCGTTTCAACCCTGAAGCCCGACTCCTGAAGGATGTCTTTAATGAAATAAACGCGTTTGAGCCTTCGGGTGTTATCCGCGGCGCCCCCCTTGAACTGAAAACAGACATAGTTTTCCCGCGGTCTTTCGCTGATCAGGGCTTCAATCGTTGAAAAGTGATATCCGAGACGGGAACTTAAACTGCAATAATTTTTTGAAATCATGAAGTAGTTGCGCTCCGCATAGGCAGATCGCACACCGGGTGTCAGCGCCGTATTGGTGGTGGATTGATACATCACCGCCATCAGCCCCTTACGGTCAATAGCCGGAGGCCCTTCCCACGGAATGGACACAAATCCTTTCCAGAACGCCTGCATGGGGATGGAATCAATATTCTCCAGACGGACATATTTACCGGAAACCTCTTCTCTGAATCCGTCATCCAGGTTCAAAACCCACCACTGCATGGGAACCTTATAAAAGAGCTGTTTACTGGAACGTTCCGAAAAATTGTGATCTTTTCCGAAATTGAACATTTCGATGACCGACTTTTCGTGGACAAAGCGGGTAATGTCATGAAACGTCTTGCAGCGGGATGGATTAAATTCCGGTGAATCCGGATCCAGCAGCCGTAGCGGAAGAATATGGGTGCTGATGTTTTTCAGCATTTCATAGACCGGACTGCCTGCCATCCGGTTGATCCGGATTTTGGGGGAACCATTCGGTGCCGGTATGACGCCATCGTAAATGGTTCTGCGGCTGGCATCAACCGTAATCATCTGATTTTGTTGCATCAGACTGGATGCGCCAGGGATACCGAACACGGCAGGCACCCCGAATTCTCTGGCGATGTTGGCCAGATGACCGGCGAACCCGCCCTGTTCGGTGACCACCGCGGACGCACGGCTGAGTAAAGACGCCCAGCGAGGCAGCGCCTGACGTGCTACCAGAATGGCTCCTTCAGGAAATGCCAGCACATCCACATTCCGGTCCACCGAATAGACCCTGCCGCTGGCAAATCCCGGGCTGGCTGTGATGCCCCCGGAAGCCAGAAGTCTCTTTTCAAGTTCCGGGTCCAAAATATCCACAGGCTCTGGGGTACCTGCAATCTGTTGCAGCGGACGGCATTGCAGAATATATATGGCGCCATTGTCGGCGATAGCCCATTCGATGTCCTGCGGCGTCCCGTAATGCGCCTCGATGCGGAGGGCCAGTTCCGCCAGTTGCTCGGTTTGCCGGTCTGTCAGGCAGGGCAGAGTGCTTTCCTCACCGCTTAAATCCATTCGGCAGACACCTTCCTGGGGATAACAGACAAATTTTCGTTCCTTGGTTCCGATGAATTTGCGAAGCAGCGTTATCGGCCGGGTGCGGGACATTACAAAAACGTCCGTCGCCACGCTGCCATCCACCACGGATTTGGGAAGCCCCCATACCGCATTGATAGAAACGCCGTCATCTTGGCCGGATACCGGGTTTCTGGAATAGATAACACCGCCGGACGCCGCCTTGACCATGATCAGACATCCCACACACATCAGGATGTCTTCATCCCTGAACCCCTTGTTCATGCGGTAGGTAATGGCCTGAAGGCTGTATTTACTGGCGATGACTTCCTTGTATGCCTGAAACACGTTTTCAAAGCTGACATTGAGTTCAGATCGGTATTGTCCCGCAAACGAGCTGCCTTCGGAATCCTCTCCGAGTGCGCTGCTGCGAAGGGCGACGGTGATGCTTTCCCCGTTTTCGGCTTCAAGGTCTTCCCAGGCGTTTCGAATGGGCGTTTCAAGGTCATCGGGAATACGGGCGCGAATGATAAGCTGCTGCGCTGCTGCGCTGAATGTATAAAGCGACTCGATATCGCCGCTTTCAATAGACTGAAATTGCCGGTCTATTTCGGCTTGAAGGTTATTATAATCCATTAGACGCCTGAAGGCGGAGGATGTGATAACAAAACCTGCCGGTGTCCGGATGTGTATCCGGTTTCTGACCTCACCGAGGTTGGCCATTTTACTGCCCGCAACATCGGTCATATCTTTGTCCAGGGTGTTCAGAGGAAGCACCATACGGACTTCCGGGATGCTGCGGGTTTGCTTGAGAATACTGTCAATGGCCTTCTGGATGGCAGTGAACCGCTCATTCAGCTCCAGGTATTTCTCCGGCGCCAGTTGATGAAGATTCTGAACCATCCGGAATACATTGACAGAAATGGATGTCGCGCTGGAGCGGATAAATGGCATGCCAAACGTTTCTTCCCCTTGAAGCGCCCGCTCCATCTCTGCCATCACTTCAAGAGATCGGTTGTTGGCGCTCAGGAGCAGTTTGAAATTATGATACCGCTCCTTGAACGCCACCCGAAGTTTTTCGACGGTTGCAGGGTCTTCAGGCGGTGAATTGCATGAAAACAGTTTCCTGAAAATATCGCGGAGTTTTTTCATTACCGGAAAAGCCCTGTCTGTCAGTGTTCAAGCCTTAGTCCCCATCCTTCAAACATAAAGAGAAAAGCAAATCCGTACCACACGGTATAAACTACATAAAACGCCAGCGAAAGCGTCACCAGCACCCATTTGTCAGCAATGTTCTGCGGCTGGACCCCGTAATAATTGTACGCGCATTCCACGGCCCTTTTATTTATACCTGAAATAAATGCAGATTCTGTAAACTTTTTCTGTTTATCAAGGTTCTTACTCATACTTTTCCATGCTTCCCACCAGTTGTACATCGACTGCCTTTCGTCGATCCCGTACTTGGCTCTGACCTTGTCTCCCTGATTCTTGAACATCATGTCTGAATCTTCAAGACAATTTGAAACCATGGCGCTCATATCTCCACTGACTTTGATTTCTGCGCCCGTCACATCGACTGTTGCACCGGACTGTTTTAAAAGCGCCGCCGTTTCTGTGGCCTGTTTTTCATTTTTCATAGCGAAAGATACCATAATGTTCTTTCCGGACATTTTGGCGTTTTTGGTTTTAAGCGCCGGAATATAATAGGCAGAACCCTTGGAAATGGAATTATAAAGATCATCCAGATAATTCAACCCATTTTTACCCTCACCGAAGATGGGCATGAATATCAATGTCAGCACGATTAAAAACGCCACCATCAGTATCGCCCCTTTTGTGAACTCCTTTTTGTTGGCCAGCATCAGATATCCTCCCCTTTGAGTTTTTTGATGTTCACGACAAATGTGCCGATCACCCAGACTGCAAACGCTCCGACCACAATCCAGAAAATGATGGCGCCGGTTCTATCCAGCATCACAGATGTGCTTTTGGAGAGGGAAATAAATTCCATGTCCGCCAGTTTTTTGGGAAGAGCGAATAACCGGTTCACAAAACCGGCCAGAACCGATAATGCATAAAATCCGCGGATGGCGATTCCCGGAACCACCTTGGTAACCAGTGCTCCCAGTTGAATTCCCAGAAGAGAGCCCAAAAGCATTCCCATTGCCAGGGTGTAAAAAATAAATCCGTAAATGGCGTATTGGGCAACGCCGGCATAGCCGGAGGTAAAAATGATCTGAAAGATATCGGTGCCTACGGTTGTCAGCGAGGATACCCCCAGTACATAAACAAAGATGGGGAAGGTTAAAAATCCGCCTCCAACTCCCATGATGGATGCCGACAATCCCACCAGAAAGCCGCTCAGGATCAAAAATACGCAGGATATCTGGCGGCCGCCGGGGATAATGCCTTCATCGAATGTAATCATTGGCGGAATCCGGATGGCCTGGAGTCTTTTAGGCAGGTTGCCTAAATCCGCGCCTTCCACTTTTTTACCATGTCCGACCTGTGCGGTGCTGGATTTTCGAGCAGACAGAAAATCCAGCAGAGCATAAAAACCCAGGCCCCCAAGCATGAAACAATACACGGTGGTAATAAACGCGTCACTTAATATCGGGTTAATTTCATACAGCCACCGGTTGAGCACACCGCCCGTTGTTGCGCCTACGATGGCGCCGATCAAAAAAATGAAAGCCAGTGCCACTGAAATGTTCCCCAGTTTTTTATGAATGACGCTGCCCATAATTGCCTTGGCGAAAATATGAAACAAATCGGTTCCTACCGCCAGAATACCTTTAATGCCGGCGCTCATCAGGGCAGGCGCCACCACAAATCCGCCGCCTGCGCCGATGCAGCCGGTAATCAGCCCTGCGCAGAGACCGATTAAAATCGAGGCGATGAAGATTCCGTTGGTGTAATACGCCGGACTGTAGGCGCTCTTGTCACCGATAAAACTGGGCAGAGTGCCGGCGATCTGATCTGCAAAAGCGAACCCTCCCAGAAGAATGGGAATGATCAGAAGCCCCAGAATGACAAGGCGTTTACGGTCCCCCAGGATGGTTCTGGATACTTCAAGCTCCCACGCCGCATGAGCGCGGGTGCCCATCATCATGAAACGGCCCCACTGTTTAAAAAATTTCATATGAATGCAGCTCCTTTTCAATGAATAAGGTATATCAATAAACACGATAATCAGGCGATTCGTGCGTCGGACATTGCACAGATGGTCGGGTTGTCATCACCTCCTTGAGACGTTGTATCTTTTCCTGCTGTATGGATTTTTTTTGAAAAGCATCCTGAAGCTTGTACAACAATTCATCGATGTTGATCGGTTTCATCAGATAATCGAACGCACCTAACTCCATGCCTTCCTGGGCAATTTCAAGACAGGCATGTCCCGTCAGCATGATAACTTCAGTCAATGGGCTTATTTTTTTGATATTTTTTAATGTTTCAATACCATCCATACCCGGCATGCGGACATCCAGAACAACGATGTCCACATAATGCTGTTTCAGGTAGGCCATTGCCGCTTCGCCGCTGTTGACCCCAAATACGTTCAACTGGCGTTTCTTCATCCGTTTGAGCAGGGTTTCCAGAAAATCGACCTCGTCATCCACAAAAAGCACTTTGAATGTTTCCATCAGTATTTCCTCCTATGTGAAGCCGTCTGCTGTATTTTCGCGGTCAGTTCTTCAAAATCACAGGGTTTTATCAGATAATCAGCCGCGCCATGCGACATACCATCGCGGGCAGCCGCCTCACATCCATGGCCGGTCAAGATAATAACCTGAAGTTCCGGAGCCATTTTTTTTAATATTTTCAGCAGTTCAATGCCGTCCATATCCGCCATTTTTAAATCCAAAACCGCTACATCAAAGGGTTCTTTGTGAAGCATCTGAACAGCTTCATACCCGCTATAGGCTTTGCATACCTGGATATTGCGTTTGGCGATCCTTCGGGCAAGAACATCCACAAACCCGGCTTCATCATCTACCAGAAGAAGCCGGAGCCGTGATTTTTCGGATAAAGGCATCTCATCAGCCATGTCACCGCTCCTTACACCTGTCATCCGAATGGTGATCCGCATCGGGTATCGGCAGGTAAACGGTAAATACCGTACCTACATTCAGCGTACTGCGCACCCGGATTTCTCCGCCCATTTTCTGGATGATTCCATAACAGATCGCCAGTCCCAGACCGGTCCCTTTCCCTACGGGTTTCGTAGTAAAAAACGGGTCGAATATCCGTGAAAGGTTGGCTTCCGGAATACCGGAACCCGTGTCTGATACCTCGACCACCACATGACGCTCTTCCCGACGTGTATAAATAAAGAGTTGACCGCCCTTTCTTTCCATGGCGTCTATGGCGTTATTGATCAGGTTTAAAATCACCTGCTGAAGTTCCGAAACCGGCAGCCGCAGCAAGGGCAGGTTTTCCGTCAATTCAGCGTAAATTTCCACCCTGCTCAATTTTGCCCGTTGATTCGACAGGGCTGTCAGCTCCGAAATAAGGTTGTTGATCTGAACATCCTGCTGCCGGGGATCTGTTTTTCGGGCAAAGCTGAGAAGCTTGTAAGTGATATCCTTGCACCGGGCGCCCTGGGTTTTGATCTGGGTTACAGCCCGTCTGAACTCATCCAGATTTTCAGACGGGTGGAATTCTTCTTCATCGAGCAAATCCTGAATCCATCCGGCTTCCTCCACCATGATAGCCACCGGATTGTTGATTTCATGCGCGATGCCTGCGGCCAGTTCACCCACGGAAGCCAATTTTCCGGTTTCAATCACCTGCTGATTCAATATTTCTTTTTCATGATCGGAAACGGCTATCCGGTGAACCATCCGTCTGGAAATCACAGACGCCATAATGACAATGCCAATGCCTCCAAGAACAAAAATGATGATCGATATTGTCTGTGTCCGGTTCAGCCTGCTGAAGGCGTCGGATGCGTTCTGGCGATATATCAGCAGCCAGTCGCCGTTTTTCAGCAGCGATGCGGCATAGAT
>DAIEFO010000064.1 GCA_027325475.1 Desulfobacteraceae bacterium
CATTCCTCAGGATTTGCGCGCCTTGCCTGCGAACTTTTTACAAAGCCGTCCCAAAATCGACTTTTTACGAGGGCATCAAGCTTTGGCGTGGTCGGTTATTTTCCCGCAGGCGTGGAGGCAGGCGGGGTTATCTGATTTTTCAATCGCGCCGTAATGTCAGCAATTTTCGCATCCAGTTGACCGGTCTGCGTATCAATATTCAGGGCTTTGGCTTTGTCCAGCAGATCGAGCGCTGTTTTCAGATCCGCGGCATTGCCTTTACTGGCAGCAATATCAGCCTTGTATTCCAGCATTGCCTGTTCCATCCGGTTCAATCGAAGCGCCGCCTCATCGCGCAAGTTGCGGGTAATGGCGTATGGCTGCGCCAACGCAATCATATGCTTGATGCCTTCGAAATCCGGAATGCCGGGTTTACTGATGATTGCATCCGCCTTGTCCAAATAATATTTGAAAATAACAGGATATACTTCCTCCTGAGTGCATACATCGTGAAGCGTTTTGGACACTTGCACTCCAGGAAGTGCAATCAGCCGTTTTTCACCTTTGGGAGCAAATCTTCCCTGCCAGATTTCAACGCCATTTTTAACCGGCTTCAAGTAGTAATTGTGTGAATTGGAGAAGCTGAATCCAAGAAGGAGTATTATCAGCAGACCAAGCCCCCCTGCCGCCAGTTTAACGGCATTATTCATGGGCTCCGGTTCTTTGTTCTGAGGGGTTTCTTGTAGATTAGTTATCGTAACTTTGGGAATTCCCGCCTGCTGCGCCTTGATCGCCTTTTTCCGTTGCTCGGCGGCAATACGCTCGGCTTCGGCTTTCTCGGCAGCAAGGCGTTCGGCTTCAGCTTTCTCAGCGGCAAGGCGCTCGGCTTCATACAAAGCGATATCGGCTTTCAAATCAAAAGTTCTAAATAGAAGCGCCGTAATGCGCTCTACCTCTCGTGGATCGGCATCAGAAACAAACGGCGGAGCAACCGGCGCCGGAGAATCATCTGCGGGTGGAATGAACATCTGGGGGGGATGCCAGCCATCAAATTTTTTCAGAACCAGTTCGGAAATTGAAAGCGGCTTGGCAGCAGAATCAGGCGATGCCATATCTTCCTCTGGTTTTTCAGCCTGTTGAACCGTTTTAGCAGAAGCCGGAGCCGTCTTGCTTCCGGTTGTTTTTTTCTTCGGCGTCGATTTTTTCTTTGAACCCTTGGTTGAAATGCTTTTTGCCATAAAGACCCCTTTGACTTAATATATCAAAATGATACCTAAAATGATACCGCACAGTTTATATCGGATGAGCCTGAATTTGTAAATAGCATTTTTCAGAAAAATTCATCAGGAATAGATGTGATATTTCTGGCTGAGACGCTTGAACACTTCAAGCTCCGGTTGCCAGGATGCTTCGATATCATCTAAAAATTCAAGGTTTTCAATGCGCAGACGTATCCGGGAATCACCGATGATCATATCTATCGGCAATTTTTTAAATTCATACTCATAAGGCGGCTGCTTCCATAAAAATGCGTCTTTATGATGAAAAAGGATTGCCTGAAGAAGCTTTAAAGATGTCCGATAAGGGCGATATCGCATTGGATCCACAACATGAATCTGAAATCCACGGCACATCTTGCCCTGCCATTTGCCGGAAGTTGGTTCAAAAGCGATTTCCCTCAGTACGATCCCCGGAATATCGTCATCTTTAAGAAAAGATTTGATTTGATGCGGATCGAGAAACGGCGCTCCAAAAAATTCAAACGGCTGCGTCGTACCGCGGCCCTCCGATATACAGGTGCCTTCCCAGATCACCTGCCCGGGATAGACCATGGCGGTTGCAGGCGTTGGCATATTGGGCGATGGCGCTACCCAGACAACGCCGGTATCCGAAAAAAACATGCGACGACGCCAGCCTTTCATGGGAATAATTTCAAGATCGCAACTGATTTCGTATTCACTGTTAAAGAGCAGCGCAATTTCGCCAATGGTCAATCCGTGACGCATGGGAATTGGAAACCGGCCGACAAAAGATTGACTGCCTGCGGTCAAGCAATTTCCTTCCACAGATATCCCGTTGACCGGATTGGGCCTGTCAAGAACCAGCACCTTCTTGCCATTGGCACGCGCGGCCTCCATACAGTAGGACAGTGTATAGATAAACGTATAAACCCGTGTACCCACATCCTGTAAATCCACAATGAGAACATCGATCCCATCCAGCATGTCCGGACTGGGAATCCGGGTAACGCCATACAGGCTGTAAATGGGAATATGAAGATATGGGTCCATATCATGGCTGGATTCAACCATATTGTCCTGCTTTTCCGCATAGAATCCATGCTGAGGCGAAAACAGGGCTTTCAATTGTCCGGGAAATGTCTGATCTATCCGTATCCGGACGTGACAAAACCGATTGTCCACAGACGCCGGATTACATAACAGACCTATCCGTTGCCCGGCCAGCCATGCCGGCGGATCCGCCAGAAACTGTTCAAGCCCTGTTCTGACCGTTTCCATACCCGTTGCGCCTCCTCTTTCACGCTCTCAGACTTCCACTTTTTTACGAAGCCGTCAAACCGGACTTTTTAAACGGCTTTGTAAAATGTTCGCAGGCAAGACGCGCAAATCCTGAGGAATGAAGCGTACTTTTGGTACGCTGCAATGATGAAGGATGCGGCACAACGCAGCATGCGGACTTTTTACGAAGCCGTCAAATTGACTTTTGATAGCATCATCATATATCATACTCGCATGCATAGTGGAATTATCTTTGATATCAAAAAATACGCAACCCATGACGGGCCAGGGATCCGCACGACGGTTTTTTTAAAAGGCTGCCCTCTGTCCTGTCGCTGGTGCCATAATCCTGAAAGCCAGTTTCCGGCAAGAGAAAAACTCTATCGCATCAACCGCTGCACCAGTTGCGGTGAATGCCTGACGATATGTCCGGAAAATGCCATTACCGCTGCCGGCGCAAAGATGCACACTGATGTCACACTGTGCAAACGCTGCGGCCTGTGCGCCGATGTCTGCCCTGTGGAAGCCAATGAAATGGCTGGCCGGAACATGACCGTGGCCCAGGTGATGGCTGAAATCGAGAAAGATATTCTTTTTTTTGATGAATCATCCGGAGGCGTGACCTTTTCAGGGGGAGAGCCGCTGCATCAGCCGAAATTTCTGGGCGAACTCCTTGAGACATGCCGGGTGCAGGGCATTCATACAGCCCTGGATACCAGCGGATTTTCACACTGGGAAGTGATCAACCGGATGCGCAAGCATGTAAATCTTTTTTTATACGACATCAAACTGATGGATGATGAAAAACACAAATATTTTACCGGCATATCCAACAAAATGATTCTGAACAATTTATGGGAACTGTCTTCCCGAAAACACCATATCCGGATTCGTTTTCCCGTCATCCCCGGCATCACGGACGACAAAGACAATGTAACCGCTATCGCCAGGTTCGTTGCATCATTGCCATCTGTACCCGATGTGGATATATTGCCGTATCATGCTTCAGGTTTGGGAAAATACGCCGGCATCGGAAGCATTTACAGCCTTCCGGATATTCGTCCTCCTTCGGATGCGGAGATGGAACACATTGCCGTCTGTTTGCATGAAATGAACCTGAATGTCACCATAGGAGGTTAGATGACTGTTTCAGAAAGAGTTGCACGGCTCAGAACCCGGAGTCTGAATACATCCCCGTCTCTTTCAACAGAACGGGCGGAACTGATGACCGCCTTCTACCGTCAGCATACGGACATGGTCTCCACACCGGTACGCCGGGCACTGGCGTTTCAATATCTGTTAACACATAAAGCCATCTGTATCTTAGAAGATGAACTGATTGTCGGAGAAAAAGGGCCTGCCCCCAAAGCGACCCCCACATATCCGGAACTTTGCTGCCACAGCCTGGAAGATTTGGACATTCTGAATTCCAGAGACAAAATTCCCTTTGCCGTCAGCCCTGATGCCCATAAGGTGTATCAGGAGAACATTATTCCCTTCTGGAAAGGCAGCTCCCTGCGGGAGCTGATTTTCCGGGAGATGAGCGGTGAATGGAAAGCGGCATATGACGCTGGTGTTTTTACAGAGTTCATGGAACAGCGGGCGCCAGGGCATACGGTGCTGGGAGGCAAAATTTACCGGCAAGGTTTTCTTGATTTTAAGCAGGAAATTGACGCCCGTCTGAAAGAACTGAATTATCTCGACGATCCAGACGCCTATGACCGCCGCCAGGAACTGGAAGCCATGTCCATCTGCGTCGATGCCATGATCCGGTTCAGCCATCGTCATGCGGAAAAAGCCCGGCTTTTGGCCGAAGCGGAACCCCTTCCGGAACGAAAGGCCGAGCTGATGCAGATTGCGAAAACCTGCCAGAGAGTTCCCTCCCACGCTCCGGAAAATTTCCAGGAAGCCCTTCAATATTACTGGTTCGTTCATCTGGGCGTAACAACGGAACTGAACACCTGGGATGCTTTCGATCCGGGACGTCTCGATCAGCATCTGCTGCCGTTTTATCGAAAAGGGATTGAAGATGGAAGCCTGACCCGTGAAAAAGCCGAAGAGCTCCTTCAATGTTTCTGGATCAAGTTCAACAACCAGCCGGCGCCACCCAAAGTGGGCATCACGGCCGCAGAAAGCGCTACCTATACAGACTTTGCTCAGATTAATGTCGGCGGTCTTACCCCCGATGGAACCGATGGGGTCAACGAGGTGTCCTATCTGCTTCTGGATGTTATTGAAGCCATGCGCCTTTTACAGCCCAGCTCCTCCATTCAGGTCAGCAAAAAAAATCCGGATCGATTCATCAAACGGGCGACCAAAATCATCCGTACCGGATTCGGTCAGCCATCGGTATTCAACGCTGATGTCATCGTTCAGGAACTGATCCGTCAGGGAAAATCCATCGAAGACGCCCGTTGCGGCGGATCCAGCGGATGTGTGGAGGTCGGAGCATTCGGAAAGGAGAACTACAATCTTACCGGTTATTTCAATATGCCAAAAGTATTTGAAATCACGCTGCACAACGGCGTGGATCCTCGAACCGGGAAAAAGATCGGCATTGAAACCGGAAACCCTGAAGCCTTCAGCAGCATGGATGAACTCATTGCGGCATATATCCTGCAAATGCGCCATTTTATCGACATCAAAATCCGGGGCAACAATGTGATCGAACGCCTCTACGCCGTTTATATGCCGGCGCCGTTTCTTTCCATCCTGATCGACGACTGCATGGCGCGAGGGCTTGATTATCATAATGGCGGGGCCCGGTACAACAGCTCATATATCCAGGGAGTGGGCCTGGGATCGCTGACAGATATGGCGACAGCCATTAAATATCATGTCTTTGACCACCGCGCAGTATCCATGAAAAAATTACTGCAGGCGCTGGCCGATAACTTTTCCGGTCATGAAAACCTCCGGCTGATGCTGACCCATAAAACACCCAGATACGGCAATGACAACGATTATGCCGATGATATGATGAAAGCTCTTTTCGAGGCTTATTTTCAAGCTATCGACGGTCGCCCGAATACCAAAAACGGCGCCTATCACATCAATCTGTTGCCGACGACCTGTCATGTGTATTTTGGCTCCGTCACCGGAGCAACCCCCGATGGCCGTCACGCCGGAACGCCTCTTTCAGAAGGAATTTCACCGGTCCAGGGGGCAGACCGGAAAGGCCCTACCGCCGTGCTGAAATCCGCAGCCAAAATGGATCATATCCGAACCGGCGGTACGCTTCTCAATCAGAAATTCACCCCGCACCTGCTTAAAAATGATTCGGATCTGGATAAGCTGGTGCAGTTGATCCGCGCCTATTTCCGGTTGGACGGGCATCATATCCAATTCAATGTGGCAGACGCCGAAACGCTGAAAGCCGCCCGGCAGCATCCGGAACAGTATCGGGATCTGATTGTCCGGGTGGCGGGTTACAGCGATTATTTCTGTGATCTGACACCGGCGCTCCAGGATGAAATCATCGCCCGGACCGCGCATACGTCGTTCTGACAACAAAGAAAGAGCGTGGACCGGCTTTGGGTGTTTTTTTTACAAAGCCGTCCTCTGGCTGCCGTACATTTGACACTTTATGGACATCAAAAAATCCTTCGAAATTTTGAGGCTTGAACCCGATGCTTCCCCGGACGACATCCGGCAGGCATACCGGGATCTGGTCAATGTCTGGCACCCGGATCGATTCCTGAACAATCCTCGTTTGCAGGAAAAGGCAGCTCATCAGCTTCTGGAAATCAACCTGGCTTACGAAACCGTAATGACATTTGTGGAAACGGCTTCAAAACCCTCTGCGCAACAGCCCGGACAGACCGGAAAACCGGAGGCATCTCCGCCGCGTACCCGATCAAAATCCCATAGATTCCGTTTCCCCCCGAAAATTACCCTGGCGCTCCCGACGTGGCTGGCGCGGATACTGGCGCGGATACTGGACAACGTCATCCTTGCGCTGGCGCTGGGATATATGGAGGTATTCCGCCTGTTTCCGGCATCCTTAACGGGCGCTGGTCTGTGCATGTTTGCGCTCATGCTGCTATGGGTTTTTATCGAAGCCAACCTTCTCAGCATGACAGGAACAACGCCGGGCAAATGGATGCTCAATATGCGGGTGGTAAACCGTCATGGCAATGCACCGGTGCTTCTCGAAGCTTTCAAACGCAGTATGACTCTCTGGTGGTATGGGCTGGGGGCCGGGTGTATGCCCATAACGCTGTTGACACTGCCGATCGTTTGTTCACGGCTGGTACGGAATCGGCCTGCCCGATGGGATGTGGCCGGCCGTTTTGTCATCATATTCGGCCATAGAACATGGGCAAGAACGATCGGCGCCATATTGACACTGCTGCTGGGAATATTTCTCGTCATGACGATGTGGGTAGCCCAGCACTCAACGCACAGGATTTGACGAAACATGGAAGAAACAATTTACACACTGGATATAAAGACGAATGTCACCAAATCCGTTCTGGATGTATTCGACACCATGCTGTCTTTTCAGTTGGAGCCAGTGGACGACGCACCTGTCGCAGATGTCAACGAAAAACGCATTGTCGGTTCCGTCAACTTCGCCGGTCAGGTGTGTGGCATTATCATTATCCATATCCAGGATAAATTCGCCCAAACCATGACAGCCGCTATGTTAGGAATGACGGTCGAAGAGATTGAAAGCGACGAGGAGGTCCGAGACGTTATCTGCGAAGTGAGCAATATCATCGGCGGCAATCTCAAGTCGTTTTTCAATGATTCCGGATTTTATTGCGTGCTTTCCACCCCGTCTATCACTTCCGGTGAAAATTTTGACATCACATCATTAAATACCGAACGCTATGAAAGCACCAACTACCGGTATCAAGAATACAGTATCCGGATAGAAGTCGGCGTCAAGCTGCAAAGCGGTTATCAGGCAGATACTGCCGGAAACGCCCAGGAACCCCCGCGGATTGATACGCAGAAAATTCAGGAACTGAATCTTGCCGCCAGAATCCCGGATTCGGTCATCAATGTATTTACCACCATGCTTTCCATGGATATCCAGGTTGCCGATGCTGTTTCAAAGTCCGATCTGGAAGGAATGCGCACCGTCGGCGCGGTCAGTTTCGCCGGCGACGCCATGGGCATCATCAATATCCACATCACCGCCCAGTTTGCCCGCGAGATGGCGGCAGGCATGCTGGATATGGCGGTGGACGACGTGGATGACGATCAGGATGTCAATGACGTCATCGGTGAACTCAGCAACATTGTCGGCGGCAATCTGAAATCCATATTTTCCGATGTCGGTCTTCGCTGCGAACTTTCCATACCGTCCATTACTCGAGGCAGCGATTTCAGAATCGAATCCATGAACATGGAAAGGTACGAACGCTTCGCTTTCACGTTTAACGACCATACGTTCTTTGTGGAGTTCGGCCTCAAGCTCGCAGAAGGCCTGAACCTTCCCGCCATGAACGGCAAGGACATCAACTATCAGGTCGTTGAAGAAGGGAGTGCGGCGACGACGCCACAGTGGCCGGAATTAGCCGAACCTTCCGAAACGGAGGAGACAGCGCCCGAAAATGCCCTGCCCCCTGAAATGCCGCCGGAAACCCTGCGAGAGACGCCGTCCGCAGACGGAAATGCAAGAGAAGACCGGCGATATGAAGCCCGCACCCAACCGGCGTTTTCACCCTCCGATGTCAACCTGGAATTTTTGATGGATATTCCGCTGGAAGTTACCATCGAACTAGGCAGATCCCGAATGAAGATCAACGACCTGCTTAAAATCAAGGAACATTCTGTGGTTGAATTAAGCGCACTGGCGGATGAACCGGTAGATATCCTGGTCAATCACAAGCTGATCGCCAAGGGAGAAGTGGTTGTGGAAGGCGGAAAATACGGTATTCGGGTCATTGAAATTCTCAGTCGGGCGGAACGAATCAAAAGTCTCAGCCGGCCTTAGATTATCGCTGCACAGAACAATCAAGTTGTAATTATGGCATGAATATTGCTTTCTTACAGGATTAAATTATCATTTTTTACCGGAACGACGGAGTGAACCCATGCTGGTCATTACACGAAAACTGGAAGAAAAAATTTCCATTGGCAATGACATCACTGTCAGCATCCTGGGCATCAAGGGAAATCATGTCAAAGTCGGCATCGAGGCCCCGCGACAGTTGTCCATATATCGAACCGAGGTATATAACAGCATTGTCGAAGAAAACCTGAGAGCTGCTGAAGTACCACAGGACATTTCATTTCTGACCGGCAATCCGGCGGATGATACCAAAGTCTGATCACGGAACCGTGACGATAAATGGAGTATTGAAGCTTATGCAGACCATATCGACAACCCGTTTTGGGGATATCGCCATCGACGAAGATCGTATCATTTTCTTTCCGGAAGGACTGCTGGGATTTCCGGAACAGAAGGATTACATCATCCAGCAGCACAAGCCAGGTTCCCCATTTTACTGGCTTCAGTCCGTCACCCTGCCGTATCTGGCGTTCGTCATCATCAATCCGTTTCTGGGCGAAAAAAATTATCTCGTGGAACTGCCGCCCGCAGATCAGGCGTACTTCAACGGTATCGAGGATGGACGGACGCTGGCGCTGGCGCTGGTAACGATCAAACCAGACGCCGTACCACCGCTTACCATGAATCTGGTAGGACCGGTCATTATTGATCTCGAAACCCGGACCGGCAAACAGGTGGTCCTGTCAACAAACCGTTATACCTGTAAACACCCGCTGGTGCTGCCGTCATAGCGCATACGAGATCATTGCTTTTTGAAAATGGTAAAATGATGGCTTCACAGAAAAATCATAACCTGTGAAACCATCATTGTTTCTCCATTTCCGGAAGAAGGTGCTGCATTTTGTTTTGTATGTGGCCGCTGAAAATATGACAATACATCAGAGAAACCGACAGCATCCAGAAAAAGACATCTCTCAAGACAATCCACCAGGAAAGAGCGGATGCAGCGGTTTCATCCGTCGAAAAACATCCGCAGGAGATATTCAGCCCTCTGGCCGTATTAAACGCAAGAGCGGCCAGAAAGACCGTCAGAAGCAAGCTCGATCCCAGCAATGCCCCTGGCAGCCAGATACCGGCCAGCA
>DAIEFO010000065.1 GCA_027325475.1 Desulfobacteraceae bacterium
AGAACACATGAATGACTCTGCATGGTTTGCCCTCAGACTTTCTCTTCAGGTGTCTCTGGTTGCAACGGCGTTGATGCTGGTTTGCGGAGTCATTCTGGCATACCTGCTGGCCAGAAAATCATTCAGGGGAAGAGAACTGGTGGATATGATTCTGACGTTGCCGCTGGTTTTGCCTCCAACGGTGACCGGCTATTACCTGATAGTCCTGTTCGGACGAAACGGATGGCTGGGAGGAGCCTTATACCGGCTGACCGGATGGAGTATCATGTTCACGTGGTATGCTGCTGTGCTGGCGTCTTTTATCGTAGCGATTCCCCTGCTGATCAAAACCGCCAGAGCTGCTATCGAGTCTGTGGATAAGTCTATTATCAGTGCGGCGTATGCATTAGGGCTTTCTGAATTGCAAACAGCGGTGTTTATCGTATTGCCTTTGGCTAAAAAGGGGATTATTGCTGGTGTCGTCCTGGCATTTGCCAGGGCCGTCGGCGAATTTGGGGCTACATTGATGATCGCCGGGAACATTCCAGGGAAAACCAGCACCATGCCGCTGGCTATCTATGCCTGTGTCAGCAATGGCGAATGGTACAAAGCCAACATCATGGTGCTGTCATTGACCTTGATGTCCGGTTCTGCGGTATATATTGCCAACCGGCTCAGCAAGTCGAAAAACTAAATATATTTGATTTTAGAATGTTATGCCTAAAGTGCTACAACAGTGTGGCGACATCCACTAAAGGCAGGTTGAAGGCTTCGGCTACGCCGCGGCAGGTGGTTTGTCCCAGCACCACATTGGCGCCGGATCGGATTTCGCAGTTATCCCGCATCGCATTTTTCCAGCCTTTTCGGGCGATTTCCAGTGCGTATGGCAAGGTCGCGTTGGTCAACGCCAGTGTCGATGTTTTGGCGACAGCACCTGGCATGTTTGCGACACAATAATGAATCACGTCGTCAATCACATAAGTGGGCTGGGTGTGAGTGGTAGGGGTTGACGTTTCGAAGCATCCGCCTTGATCGATTGCCACATCCACGAGTACGGAGCCTTTTTTCATGGTTTTCAGCATATCCCGTGTAATCAGCCGGGGCGCCTTGGCGCCGGGAATGAGTACCGCACCGATGACGACGTCCGCCTCTTTTACCAGTTTCCGGATGGCTGCGGGTGAAGATGTCAGCAGAAAACAGTTTGCCGGCATCACATCACTCAGATAACGCAGTCTGTCCAGGTTGCTGTCCAGCATATAGACTTTCGCTCCGAGTCCGCAGGCCATTCTTGCGGCGTTGCTTCCGACAATACCGCCGCCGATGACCAGTACTGTCGCCGGTTCAACACCTGGTACCCCGCCCAACAATACCCCCTGACCTCCCTGGGGCATTTCCAGATACTTGGCCCCTTCCTGAACCGCCATACGTCCGGCGACTTCACTCATGGGAATGAGCAGCGGCAGCGATCCATCGGTTTTTTGTATGGTTTCATACGCAATGTTGATGGAGCGGGCTTTAATCAACGCATGGGTCAGGTCTTCTGCGGCAGCCAGATGCAGATAAGTAAACACGATCTGATTTTCACGAATCAGGGCATACTCTGAAGGAAGCGGTTCCTTGACGTGCATGACCATTTCCGAACGGCCATAGATTTCAGTCGGAGTCTGGACAATCTCGGCTCCCGCCCGAACATAGTCGCTGTCATCGAAACCACTGTTGGAACCGGCATTTCTTTCCACCAATACAGTATGGCCGCTGTGTTTCATGACTTCTACACCGGCCGGCGTCATAGCGACACGATTTTCCGATGTCTTGATCTCTTTTAAAATGCCTACAATCATGGGTGCCTCCTCATTGTTCCGTTATCATAACCTCATTTTAAAACATAGTTCAATTTATGGACTGACTTTCAACTTTTGTCCAATACGCGGTACATCGGTCGGAGCCATATTGTTCAACTTGCGCAGCTCATCTACACTGATGCCATACATGCGGCTGATGCCATACAGCGTTTCCTTGGGTTTGACATCGTGAAGCTTTGCAGTGCTTTTCGCATGTGTTTCGGCGGGATGGGAAGGAGCTGCAGTTTTAGCTGTTTTAGGTGTTTCCGGTTTTTCAGCGGTTTTGGGTGTATGAGCTTCTTTCACTTTTAAAGCAGCATCGGGTTTATGTGTAACCGCTTTATGTGCGGGCTCGGATTTTGCGGTTGCAGCCGCTTTATGTGGTGTTTCATGTTTAGGCGCTGCCGCAGGCTTGGGAAGTTCTTCGGATTTGGCTGCTGGCGATCTGCGTCTGACTTCCAGATCGTGACTCAATTGATCCAGCCTCTGATTGGTGGCTTCACTCAGTTTATCGACTCTGCTCGATATTTGATCCACTTTATCGCCGGAAATAGCGATCTTCGCCACTTTCTGGTATTCCTGATCCAGAGTTGCGAGTTTATCCTCTATTTTTTTGATGCGGGTTTCCATGTCTGATATCTGCTTGGTATCTCCTGGACTGCGCAGCATGGGAACGAATATCAGCAATGCAATCAGAACGCAGATAATAGCGCCTGCCATGATCAGCAGTGTTCCGTTGTTTTTACCCATATTGGACATGAAGCTTTCCATATTTCCTTTTTTCCATGGAGAATATACATCTTCCGGATAATAATCTTCATCGGATTCCGAATCGGAATCTGTTCCCCGTTTATCACGGAATGAGTCACGTACTCGATCAGACATTGTATGCCTCCTGCGTTAGACGGTATCTAATCATTCACAAATCCGGAGAGTTACCGGCGTCTGTAAAAATCATTTATTCTTTCAACCACATATTCCTGTTGTTCAAGTTCGAGCTCCGGATAGACCGGTAGCGCCAGTGTCTGCATGGCGGCGGCTTCGGCTTCCGGAAAATCGGAAGGTTTATAATGCAGGGATGCAAAACATTTCTGAAGATGCAGCGGAACCGGATAATACACTTCCGTTCCAATTTCCGAATCCTGAAGAAAAATCCGCAGTGCATCCCGCTCCTTCGCCGAAACCCGAATGACATATTGATTATAAATATGGCGATTTTCCCGTTCAACCGGCAAGTGTATCCGGTTCAGAAGCGAAGCCTGAGAAAACAGTCTGGCATAGGTGGCGGCATGATCCTGACGTGACCGGGTCCAGGCGTCCAGATATTGCAGCTTGATGGCGACAATGGCTGCCTGAAGGGCGTCGAGTCTAAAGTTGCCCCCAATCAGGTTGTGATAGTATTTGGGATGCGCGCCATGATTTCGCAGCATGATCAGTGAGCGATACAGGGATTCCTCCCTGGTGGTGGTTATGCCGCCGTCTCCAAATGCCCCCAGATTTTTGGAAGGAAAAAACGAAAAGCACCCCAGGTCGCCCATTTCTCCGGCACGTCGGCCTTTGTATTCGGCGCCGATAGCCTGAGCGGCATCCTCGATAATGTGTAACCGAAAGGAGGCGGCTATTTCCAGGATAGGATCCATGTCCGCGCATTGGCCATAAAGATGTACGGGCAGTATCGCCTTGAGTCGTTCCTTTTCTGACCGGTTCATGGCGTGTATAACGCTGGCGATACTTGCCGGAGATATCGTGTAGGTGTCCGGATCAATATCGGTAAAAACCGGAATGGCGCCTACACGGGCGATGGAGCCGGCGGTAGCAAAGAACGTATATGGGGTGGTGATGACCCGATCTCCTGGGCCAATTCCCAAAGCCATCAGGCTGATTAGAAGTGCGTCTGTTCCTGATGAAACCCCTACTGCAAATCCTGTGTGGCAGTAAGCGGCAATCTGTTTTTCCAGGGACTCCACATGCGGGCCCAGAATGAAATGCTGGCTCTCATAGATATCTTCCGTTATCCGAAGCACATCGGCCTTAATTTTCTGATATTGGCCTTTTAGATCTAACAGTGGAACTTTCATAATACCTCAACCGAATAGCCGTCAATTTTTGATGGGATCAGGTTTATCAGTACCGGTTATGGATCGCCATTGACAGACGGGTCCAAGTTTCCTGTCCGGATGTGGATTATTACCAGCGGATCGGTGTGATTGTTGCTGATTACAGCCCGATGGCCTGAAGCTAATATAAAAGAATCTCCCACTTTCAAGATGGTATTCTCATCTGCCTGGATGCTGGCCTCACCTTCTGCCAGAACCAGCGTACAAATTTCGGAACGCGCCGAGGTGAGAATAACCTGTGAGCCCGGATAAATAATCATCCGTCCAGCCCGATAGGCGTCTTTTATCTCAAGCGTCGTGAAACTTCCCCAAGGTCTGGATGCCGTGGTGTGTTGTTGATATTCCCAGCGGCCTTTTTCCTTAAGGGCGGTGACGATGGATTTTACGTCCCGGCTGTGTTCTATATCTGAAACAAAAATGGAATCCGGGGTTTCCACAATCACCGCGTTGTTAAGATGGTTGACTGCAATCAGGCGTTCATGGCCCATAACAAAGCAATTGTAAGTGTCTCGGACGATCACATCCCCGTTTAAAACATTGTGATTTTCATCTTTGGGCAGAAAATCATACAGGGATTTCCATGATCCGATATCACTCCAGCCAAAATCAGAGGGCAGCACCGCACCTTTGCGGGTTTTTTCCATGATGGCCACATCGATGGATACATTGGGCAGATTCTGATAGAGTTCAAGCGGTAATTCATCGCCGGATGTCAGAAGACTTTCCATGCTGTGATACAGTTCGGGCTGATATCGTTTGAATTCAGTTGCGGCTACGGATGCTTTGAAAGCAAACATGCCGCTGTTCCAGAAAAAATTACCGGCAGCCACATATTGACGGGCGGTATTTATGTCCGGTTTTTCTACAAATCGGCGGATGCCTAAAGCATTTTCCGGCAACCGGCCATCTCCTTCAATATAGCCGTAGCCGGTTTCCGGGTAGCCGGGTTGAATCCCGAAAGTGACGATGTAGTCCTGTTGCGCTAATTTGATGGCGGACTGAAGCTTGGCATGAAAAGCGCCGATATCTTGTATGACATGATCTGCAGGGAAAATACAAAGAATGGCATCGGACTCGTGCCGCAAGATATTGAAAATTGCCATAAGAATGGCCGGGGCTGTGTTGCGTCCGCAGGGTTCTGTTATCACATTGCCGTTGGCGCTGACGCCGATGGATTCGATATGACGGGAAATATCACAGGCATGTTCCCTGCCGCATACAACTTTGGCTTTGTGGATATCCAGCACCGGTGTCAAACGCTTCAATGTGCTTTGAATCAGGGAATCCTTGCCGATAAAGCGGACGAGCTGCTTGGGATAAAGTTCCCGGGATACAGGCCACAGGCGGGTTCCAGAGCCGCCGGCCAGCAGCACCGGATATACGGTAATTAAAGATGCAGTCATGTGGATGGGGGTTCCTTTCTGAAGCCAATAATTACAGACTTCTCCTATCGTTCCACTCTTTTTCTGACGGGATAAGCCTCTTTGGCCCGAATCTGCGATACCGCCGGGCCGCATACGGTCTGGACGGCCGTATAGCCCAGAAGCGCATGAATATCGTTCTTGAGGCTGCTGCCAGCTTTCAGTTTAAGATGATCGGGCAGGGAAATGACAATTCGGGCGCCATCATCCGGCTGAATGAGATTGATAAAGGCCGGGCAGGTCCCCGGGTAACGGGTCATGATTTCCCGAAGTTCCAGAAGCGTCTCCCTGCGGGTGTGGGACATTTGAAGATTCACATGCAGGGTCGCGGTCCAGGTTTCTTCGACATGATCCATCGTCAGGATGCTGTCCGCCAGAATTTTGGCGGTGTTATCATCTTTTTGAATTTCTCCCTGCACCATGATGGCGGTGTCTGTTGTCAGAATGTCACTGGTCTTTGCGTACAACGCGGGGAACACTGTAATCTCAGTGCTTCCATTCAAGTCTTCCAGAGTGAGAAAGGCCATCAGCTCTTCCTTGCGGGTGCGGATTACCTTGGCGCTGCGGACAATGCCGCCGATCCGGACAGCTTCGCCATCGGGCCTTTCCATCAAGGATAACGTATCGGTTGTTGCGAATTTATCCAGTACAGCTTCAAAGCCCTGCAGCGGGTGCCCGGTAATATAAAAACCGAGGGTTTCTTTTTCGAGGAGAAGTCGCTGCGTTTCATCTAGTTCGGGAACATCCTGAAGCGCCGGAAAATCAATCTGGATATCATTGCCAGGAACAGGGCCGCCAAAAAGATCCATCTGCGGATCCGAGCGTTTTCGGTGTACCATCTGGCCGAATTCAATGGCGCTTTCGGTTGCCAGCATGAGCTGGGCGCGGCGGGCGCCAGTGGTATCAAACGCGCCGCATTTAATCAGGCTTTCAATGACCCGTTTATTGGCTTTTTTTAGATCCACCCGTGTGCAGAAATCATACAGAGAAGTAAAACGGCTTTTCTGCCGTTCTTCAATAATGCTTTCAATGGCGCTTTCACCGACATTCTTGACGGCGGCCAGCCCAAAACGGATACTGTCGCCTGTCACAGTAAAACTTTTGTCGCTTTCATTGATATCCGGCGGCAACACCTTGATGCCGTGCGCCCGGCATTCGGCGATGTATTTGACGACGCCATCCGAAGATTCCGTTTCACTGGTCAGAAGCGCTGCCAGAAGTTCGACCGGATAATGGGCTTTAAGATATGCGGTTTGAAAAGCGATCAGCGCATAGGCGGCGCTGTGGGATTTGTTGAAACCATAGCGGCCGAATTTTTCCATCAGATCAAAAAGCTGGGTGGCTTTTTCACGAGGGATGCCTTTTTCATGGGCTCCCAACACAAACCGGTCCCGGTGTTTGGCCATGATCTCGGCAATTTTTTTCCCCATGGCCTTTCGCAGGTCATCGGCTTCGGACATGGTGTAGTTAGCCAGTTCCGCAGCGATTTTCATGACCTGTTCCTGATATACGATGACGCCGTAGGTCTCCTTCAGTACCGGTTCCAGTTCCGGTACCAGATACGCCACTGATTTTCTGCCGTGCTTGCGATCCACAAAATCATCCACCATCCCGCTTTCCAGAGGACCGGGACGGTAGAGAGCCACCAGCGCCGTGACATCGTCGAAGCATTCGGGTTTCATCCGGACAAGCAGGTCTTTCATGCCGGAGCTTTCCAGTTGAAACACGCCGGTGGTATC
Source organism: Desulfobacteraceae bacterium (assembly GCA_027325475.1). Taxonomy (GTDB): domain Bacteria; phylum Desulfobacterota; class Desulfobacteria; order Desulfobacterales; family Desulfatirhabdiaceae; genus RAAP-1. Next base: position 7,098 of record DAIEFO010000065.1, read on the forward strand.
TCCGGAAGACAGAAGCTGGTATGTGGCCGTGTCTTCAAAATCCAGGTTCAGCAAATCCGGAGCTGTTTTTCCCTGTGCTTCGATCATTTTCAGGGCGTTATCCATGACCGTCAGGTTTCTGAGTCCGAGAAAATCGAATTTGACCAGCCCGATTTTTTCCACACACTTCATATCGAACTGGGTGATCACTTCTCCCTTTTTCCCCCGATACATGGGCAGATAATCCACCAGCGGTCTGTCGCCGATCACAACACCTGCGGCGTGGGTGGATGCATGACGGGGCAGCCCTTCCAGGACCCTGCAGATTTCGATCAGTTCCTTGACTTCAGGCCTGCTCTCCACCAGTTCCATCAGCTTGGGTTCCTGTTTCAGAGCCTCGTCCAGACTGATGTTCAGCACATCGGGGACCATTTTGGCGATGGCGTCTATTTCCCGAAGCGGAATATCCAGCGCCCTTCCGACATCCCGGATGACGGCGCGGGTCTTCAGCTTTCCAAATGTGATGATCTGGCTGACATAATCGCCGCCGCCATAACGATCTACCACGTACTTATACACCTGCTCCCGGCCGTTGATACAGAAATCCACGTCAATATCCGGCATGCTCTTGCGTCCGGGATTCAGGAAGCGCTCAAAGATCAGCCCGTGCGTCAGAGGATCCAGATCGGTAATACCCAGGCAGTAGGCGATCAGGCTTCCAGCCGCTGAACCTCTTCCTGGCCCCACTGGTATATGATGTTCCTTGGCGTACTGAATAAAATCCGCCACAATCAAAAAATAGCCAGGGAACCCCATGTTTTTGATGGTGGCGATTTCGTATTCGAAGCGATCCCGATAGGGCTTTTCATCCTGCTGCGGGTGCTTCCGGTGGATCTGTTGCCAGATGCGATTATAACCGCTGCGGGCTTTTTCCTCGAAAATATCATCCGCCGACCGGTCGCTGTTTTTTTCATATTTGGGAAAATGAAAAGTTTTGAAATCAAATTCCAGATGACAGCGCCCGGCAATGGACACGGTATTGGCCAGTGCGCCGGGATAATCTTTGAAATCCGCCACCATTTCATCTCTCGATTTGAAATAGAGCTGGTCGGTACGGAACTTGAACCGGTCGGCGTCATGGATCGTCTTGCCGGTTTGAATGCACAGCAGCACGTCATGGGCGTGAACATCCTGCGGATCCAGATAGTGGCAGTCATTGGTGGCTACCAGTGGAATGGACAGACGCCTGCTCATGTCCAGCAATGCGTCGTTCACACGGTTTTGAATTTCGATGCCGTTATTTTGCACCTCAAGGAAAAAATTATCCTCACCGAAAAGCTTCAGATAAAAGCGGGCGGCCTCATCTGCGGCATCCTGCCGGTTGCCCGCAATCAAACGGGGGATTTCTCCTTGCAGGCAGGCGGACAGGGCGATAAGTCCTCGCGTGTGTTCCTGGAGAATGGTTTTGTCAATCCTGGGCTTGTAGTAAAATCCTTCCAACTGGGCGATGGTGGCCAGTTTGCACAGGTTGCGGTAACCTTCTTCATTTTCCGCCAGAAGAATCAGATGAAACAGCGTTTTGTCCTGAACTGTTTTTTCGGAGATGGCGCGGGGGGCAAGATAGCATTCGCACCCGATAATCGGTTTGATACCGGCCTTGAGGGCTTTTTCATAGAAATCCAGGGTTCCGAACATCGTGCCATGATCGGTAATGGCGACGGCGTCCATGCCGTAGGTTTTGGCGCGATCCAGGAGCGGATCGATCCGGATAGCGCCGTCCAGCAAGCTGTACTGCGTGTGTACATGAAGATGTGCGAAGTCTGACATTGATTTCCCTGAGGTTTTCCAGCCCACTTAATCAAGCCGGTAGTTGGGGGCCTCCTTGGTGATGATAACATCATGCACATGACTTTCCCGGAGACCTGCTGCGCTGATGCGGATAAACGCCGCCTTGGTCCTCAGCTCTTCGATGGATCTGCATCCGGCGTATCCCATGCCGGCCTTGAGTCCGCCGACAAGCTGAAACAAATTGGCGGACAGCGTTCCGGAATAAGGCACCCGTCCCACAATACCTTCCGGGACAAGCTTGTCATCGGATTCCTGCTCAGTTTGGTAATACCGGTCTTTACTGCCTTTTCTCATGGCTTCAAGAGAACCCATGCCCCGATACACTTTGTAGCTTCGGCCCTGGAAAAAAATGGATTCGCCCGGGCTTTCCTCTGTGCCGGCGAAAAGTCCTCCGATCATGACCACATGGGCTCCTGCGCCAATGGCTTTGGTGACATCTCCGGAAAATTTGATGCCGCCGTCGGCAATCAGCGGTATGCCGGTTCGATTACAGACAGCTTTGCAATTCATAATGGCTGTCATCTGGGGAACTCCGGCGCCTGCGACAATGCGTGTGGTGCAGATGGAGCCTGGGCCGATACCGATTTTGACACCATCCACCCCGGCCCGAATCAGGTCTTCAGCGCCTTTTTCCGTGGCCACGTTTCCGGCGATCAGTTCGAT
>DAIEFO010000066.1:0-6348 GCA_027325475.1 Desulfobacteraceae bacterium
GGTCTTAGAGGACTGGATGGTTCGTGGTAACATTCTAAATGGATATTGATGCTTGCATTTATCAGCCGCATCATATAGAAACAGCAAGTTTGTTAACGACGCCATCATACATGATTCTGATGCTTTTTCTTCTTAAAGAGATAGAGAAAAAGGCAGATTCAATCTCAACGTACCGGGTATGGCAGTTCGAAGCTCGTTTTAATTGGCCTGGGTGGCGGAACAGGTAGACGCAAGGGACTTAAAATCCCTCGGGGTTTATCCCTGTACGAGTTCGATTCTCGTCCCAGGCACCAATAAAAACAGATGTTTGATTAGAGTTGCTGGTGGCATAAAAATCATGGTGTTATGAAAATATTCATTTGCCTGGTTTCGATACGATAATACGCTTTTTTTTGTGTATTATCGTATTTTTTTTATGGGACTTGAACATGATTTACGGGATATTTTGACGTTATGATTACAGGCTATGTGGATGCCACCCCACCTGGAACAGGTAAAAACCGTAAATGAGAAAAGTTGGCACAACACGATCTGTTGCAACAACCGGCTCTGGTTTGGTGAAAACGGCGGCAGGTATCTTGCTGGTGAGTGCAGCGTTAAGCATCATGCACACACTAAGTACGGATTTCTTTTCGTTGCCGCTTTTTTTTTCGTTGTTGCTGGTTTTGGCATCATCAGTCATTCTTGGAATGGTTCTTGTCAATGTATTGAGTTTAAATGAACAAGAACGAATTGATTTCATTCCAGCATTTTTGGTTGGAATGATTGCACTGGCAGTTATTCTCCTGATTCTTGCATTTCTTTCTCCCCTGGGTATGACGGGTAACCTGTTTCTGATTCTCTTCGGTATAGGTATGTTCATTTCGGTTAAATTCGGCCGGAAGACATTGGCTAAATGTCATGAAGCTGTAAATCAATTATATCTGGATAAAACCGGATTCTGGTCGTTGATCGTTATTCTGATCACATCAGGACTCTGGTCAACCGAAAATCTGGAGGGACTGAGCTTTCCATCACTGGGAGCAATAGAGATACATCCATGGATAGATGTTTGTTTGACGGCACGGCAGATTTCTCTTTTTATGAATTCATCGGGCCCTGGCAGTTTGTCAAACATCTATATGTCGGGTCAGCACATGCCGGTTTATCATTACGGCAGCTATCTAATCACTGCACTATTGGGGTCGTTAAGTGGCGTGAGTTCATTTTCACTGGCTACGGCGACACTCGCACCCCTTGGTTTTATCTGGACTGGACTGGCAGCCTATACTTTAGGAAAAACTTTTGTAGATCAACGTGCCGGATTTATGGCTGTTGTTGGGCTATTACTGATTCCGGATGCTTCATATATCGGATTGGGAAACCGCTGGTCTGGATATTTCTTTTTCCAACAGGTTGGAATGGGTGGTGCTTATGCGGTATCTGTGCTTGCGATAGCATGGAACTACGCAATTAAGGCAACTCGCAGCAGATCGACAAGCCTGCTGACAGTTTCTTTGGCGTTGTGTGCGATATCAGCTTTATTTAAAGTAACGATTGCAATTGTCTATGTGATACCATTTCTGATTTTCATAGCTATTTATTTCAGGAAATTCCATTGGAGCACTCGGATTGGGATGCTGTTGGCAGTGGGAATTGCCTACTGTCTGGTTGTGAACCTAATACGCTGGATACCCAATGCACCAACACTCAGATTTTCAACTCAGGGTGCTTATTTGAATCTTTCCACCCTTATTAATCTCTTTGACCTTGACCGGGCTAAATGGTTGACGAATTTGTTGATGATGTCAGATTCCTATTTTTGGCGAATTCTGATCGGAGTTCCGTTAATTTTAATGACAACATACGGGATATGGATTTTTATCCTGCCGTTTATTCTTGGATATATCTTCAAGACGCATTATTCATCTTATCTGGCAGTAATACCTGTGCTAACTATTCTTTCGCATTTAATTATCGCTCTTTGTCTGTCTCCAAATTTGAGTGTTGTAAATGATCCTTTTGAGATCATACACAAAACATTTGTCTGGCCCTATTTTCTGATTGCAGTCTGTTGTAGTTCAATATTAGGAATTGGCACTTCGGATAAATACTATAAGCATTCCGTTACAGGAAAGGCTTTCTTGATTCTATTCCTTGTAATAGGAATTTACAAGGTAGGTATTATGGCAAAAACTGTTCAAACCGGATTTCCCTTAGCTAAACTTTATACAAAACTCAAGTTTCCAAGAGGATTATATGAAGCTGCAGAGTACATCCGTCTTAATACACCCAAGAATTCAATTGTCCAGTACTCCGGAAATGATGATTATTGTACAATAGCAGGATTTAGCGAACGATACACATATGTACTTCATCTGATTGTGAATAGAGGCGGGTTATCGGAGGTTGAAAAACATCGTTTTATAACTGTAGAAAATATTTTGAATCAGCAAGACATCTCTGTGGTGAGAAAAATGGCTGAAACCGTGGGTATTGATTGGTTCATTGTCGGCAATCAAAGAAAATTTCATTGGCAAAATCAGGCGAATGCCGCTCCTGTTTTTCAATATGACGGTTTTCGAGTTTATGATATGAAAGGGTAAACGGAAAGGGCATAGGGGAAAGTGCCGATTGTGATCGTTAAAATATAAGCATTAGATATGATCTGCTGTCGTAAATGCAGATATGGATTTTATCAATAAGCTGTCTTGAGTGAAGAGGTTGCAATGAAAGATAACTCTCAGGAGGTATTGTCACCGGAAACATGTTCAAAAGAAATTTTTGAACTTACCGGAGCAAAATTTGAACCGGATATTGCTGCGGACTTGTGGTCCAAGATTTTGAAACACAAATGGTTTCTCTCGGAAAAAGTTGGCAGAGATGTCGGATATCGCGTTGCTTCCATTGATTTTATTGAAAATATGGAGCAGGCTGTTGATGAATATATGAGCTATCAGCGGATGGATATCCTGAACCAGATGGGGGCGCAGCGTATCGACCGGGAAATCTGGGATACCATATCGGATTCTCAGCCGCCCAAGCAATTGGTGCAGCGTCGGATAATCCTGCCTCTGACGGAAGAAAGTCTTTCCAGGAAGCATGGCGTTGTGCCTCCCAAGGCGATTACATTTTTCGGCCCTCCGGGAACCGGAAAAACACATTTTGCAAAGGCCATAGCCGGCGCTCTTTCCTGGTGGTACATAGAAATTGCTCCCAGTATGCTTATGTCGGATGGCATGGAAAAAATCGGCGCCAACTTGCGGGAAGTCATGGAAAGAGCCAGAAATCTTGATGAGGTGGTGCTGTTTATCGATGAGTTTGATGAGATTGCCAGCAGCCGGGATGCGGCGGACAGGATTGATAAATCCATCACCAACGAATTTTTAAAACAGATCCCATTGCTCAAAAACCAAGGAAATAAAATCTTACTGGTTTGTGCCACAAATTACATACGCCAGTTGGATGCCGCCATGCTGCGGCCGGGCAGGTTCGACTGCATCATTCCGGTAGGTGGATTGGATAAAGATGGCAGAACCACTATTCTTGAACATTACCTTTCCAAACTGAATACCGGGGAAATAGATTTGGATCAGCTTGTGGACCGGGTATCCGGATTTACACCTGCCGACATCCAGTATCTGTTCCATCAGGTGGCGCAGTTCGCCTTTGAACAGGAGCTTGCGACTCAAAAAGATTACAGGGTGACGTCGGAAACATTTGCCCAGATTATTCCCCGGATCACACCGTCATTAAGTGATGATGTGATCAAGGAGTTTGAAAAGGACAGTGTTATCTATTCTCGTATTTAACCTTCGCGTATTGAAAGTATGCGCAAATCCGTATTCCACGAAGGAGTTTTGGCGGTATGTGTCATGTTGTCAATGGCGACCTGAAATTGTACTTTATTTGGCGGTTTGAAAATGTCGAAATTCTCTTTTGACTTTACTCCATGAAAATCATTTTAAAACATCTTTCTCTCCTTTCTTCAATTTTGCGTCCCCTGTCTTTTTTCGCTAAATCTCCATATTTCGGACGGCCGCGTAAAATGTTCACAGGCAAAGCGCGCATAAAAGGCAGAAACGATGATACAAAGTTTCATCACTGAATAAACTCGAGATCGTACGGAATACCCAAGGGAGGCGATATTGACTCAATGGCTGCATCAACATCATTTTGTTTACGCCGGACTTATTCTGCTGTTCGGAATCCTGATGGGCTACGCTCTGTACCTGATCGTGGTTAAAATCGTCCAGTTGAAATCACCGGCATCTCCCTCTGCAGCCAGGTATCCGGCCATTCAATACATCTGGCTGCCGATCATCCTGACAACACTGGCCATTTTCGCCGATGACGCCGTTGAACGGGGCGGACTGAAAACGTATTTCTGGTGGGATGAATTCATTGCAACGTTGCAGTCACTGCCTGTGATCGCCTGGACATGGCAAGTAATTGCGATCTGCCGATTCTATTTTTCCCGGCTGACTCATCGGCATACGGATGATGTGAATGTCGTCCACAATATGACTCTTGTCAGCAATTTGATTACGATCCTGTTTCTTATCGGAGGCGGCTACGTTCTGCTGCGGGTATGGTCCCTGGATATCAGCCCGCTGCTGACATCCGCAGGTCTTGTGACTGCCATCGGCGCACTGGCTGCAAGAGACGCCTTGTCCGATTTCTTTGGCGGAATCACCATCTTTCTGGATCGGCCTTATCATATTGGTGATTTCGTTGTGCTGACCAGCGGAGAACGCGGGGAAGTGGTCAACATCGGCATTCGCAGCACCCGGCTGCGTACCCGTGACGATGTCCATATATCTGTTCCCAACTCAGTGATGATCGGCGCCAAAATCATGAACGAGACCAGCCAGCTTCCACAATACAGAGTCCGTTGTCGTGTGGGCGTCGCCTACGACAGTGACCTGAACGAAGTTGAGCATGTCCTTCTCAATGCGCTGAAAGACAACCCCTATATTCTTCAAGAACCGATGCCGAGAGTGCGGTACCGGAATTTGGGTGACTGGGCGGTGGAACTGGAGGTTCTGACCTGGATCAAAGATCCTCGCGACCGGGGAGTAACCCAGGATTTGATTATCCGGGAAATTCATCAGGCGTTTCGGGAGGGAAAGATTGACATCCCTTACCCTCGAAAGGAGATTACAATCCGGAAAAGTGATGCGGAATATTCTTGACAGTATCTGCAAAAAGAATGAAAATTAGCCTGTTGTGGTCGTAATGCGGTGACGGTTCTGCCTGCAGATAAAGCGCAGATATTGCCTTACCGATGATGCGACTCATGACACCATGATATGCAGCCGAGATTCGTTTTAAACAACGAATGCGGGGGACCCAGGATTTCGGGGCGAATTCCTTTTACGACAAAGGATAGGGTACTTTCAAGCCCAAGCCCGACAGCTAACCTCGCAGGCAACTGAAAGGGCAACTGACAGCGTTTTATCTAAAAGCCGCCGGTTTTGCACCGACGGCTTTTTTGCGTTCAAATCCTGTGAAATTTTCGCTTTTTGGAGGTTTTATGGCTTCTGATGAAACACCCGCTGGAAAAAATGTGGCGGGTAAAATAGCACGCGCGGTGCTGGGCGCGCCCAAGCAGATCGATGATCCCCATATTTTTCATAAAATGGCATTAATCCCTGTACTGGCTTGGATCGGTCTGGGCGCGGACGGCCTGTCTTCCTCCTCCTACGGGCCGGAAGAAGCTTATCTGGCGTTGGGTCAGCATACCTACCTGGCAATTCTGCTGGGGCTGGCCACCGCCGTAACGGTTTTTATCATTTCATACGCCTATTCCCGAATTATCGAGCATTTTCCCTATGGCGGCGGCGGATATATCGTATCCACCCACATGCTGGGTGAAAAGGCGGGGGTTGTCTCCGGAAGTGCGTTGCTGGTGGATTATGTGCTGACCATCACGCTGTCCATCGCTGCGTGTGTGGATGCGCTGTTCAGCTATCTTCCCCTGTCGTTTCATTACATCAAGGTGCCTGTTGCCTGCCTGCTGTGCTTTATGCTGATCATATTGAATATCCGAGGCGTCAAAGAGTCCATCATGGTCATGACGCCGATTTTTCTGGTGTTTGTCATCACCCATCTTCTGATGCTGGTGGATGGCATTTTTACCCATACCAGCCAATTTGCACCTCTGATACACAATCTTCACGCCGGTATTCATCAGGATATGGCTTCCATGGGAATCATGGGCATTCTACTGCTGTTTCTGCGGGCGTATTCGCTGGGCGGTGGTACCTATACCGGCATCGAGGCGGTCTCCAACGGCTTGCAGATCATGCGGGAGCCGCGGGTGCAAACCGGAAAGCGTACCATGATCTACATGGCTGCTTCCCTGGC
>DAIEFO010000066.1:6426-9566 GCA_027325475.1 Desulfobacteraceae bacterium
GATCGCCGACAATCTCTTTGCCCACTGGGGCATGGGAAAACTCATCGCATTTATCACCATCTTCTCGGAAGGCGCCCTGCTGCTGGTGGCCGCTCAGACCGGTTTTGTGGACGGCCCGCGGGTCATGGCCAACATGGCGGTGGATTCCTGGTTCCCGCACCGGTTTGCGGCCCTGTCTGAACGCCTCACCATGCGTAACGGCATCGTGATGATGGGAGGCGCCGCCATTCTGCTGCTGATTTATACGCATGGGTCGGTTTCGGCCCTGGTGGTCATGTATTCCATCAATGTGTTCATCACTTTTTCGCTGTCGGAACTGGGCATGTCCCGCTTCTATATCAAGCGCCGGCGGGAAGATCCCACATGGTTCAAGCACCTGAGCGTCCATCTTACCGGACTTACCCTGTGTGTGACCATTCTGGTCATCACTACAATGGAAAAATTCGTCGAAGGTGGCTGGATCACATTGCTGATCACCTCCGGCGTCATCAGCGTCTGTTACCTGATCCGTAAGCATTATCAGGCCGTTCGGCATGGCATGGCGGATTTGGACAAAACGCTCCTGGATATTCCTTCACCCGGGCCTGTGAACACCGCTCCACTGAAAAAGACCGACCTGACAGCAATCCAGCTTGTTTCCGGTTACAGCGGTTTTGGTATTCACACACTGCTGTCCATCCTGACAACTTTTCCCGGTATCTACAAGAACATCCTTTTTGTATCCGTAGCGGTTGTAGATTCGGGATCCTTCAAGGGTGCCGAAGAGGTTCAGAAACTGGAAGTATCCGCTAAAAGCGACCTTCAAAAATACGTTGATCTGGCCAGAAAAATGGGCATTGCCGCGGATTACCGTATGGAGGTAGGCACGGATGTGGTGGACAGTTCCATGCATCTGTGCAAGAACATCGTAGCGGAATATCCGCGCTCCACGGTCTTTACCGGTCAGATAACATTCCGCCTCGAAAAATTTTATCACCGGATGCTGCACAATGAAACGGCTTTCGCCATTCAGCGCCGTCTGCAATGGGATGGTGTTACAACCGTCATTCTGCCGATACGGATGCGGATATAGATCAAACATGGCGGATTGTTCTTGACAGAACCTGCAAAAAGAATAAAAATTTCAGCGTTGTGATCGCAATGCGCTGAGTGCCGATGGTGCTGTCTGCAAATGATGCGCAGAGATATGCAGCCTTACTGATAATGCGGCTATAACACCACAATGCAGCCGAAATTCGTTCCTGAAACGAATGCGGGGGAACCAGGATTCCGGGGCGAATTCCTCTTAATACAGGATAGAGTACTTTCAGACCCAAGCCCGACAGCTAACCTCGCAGGCATATGAAAGGGCAACTGACAGCATCATTTCCAAAAGCCGCCGGTTTTGCGCCGACGGCTTTTTTGCGTTTATATCCTGTGAAATTTTTCGCTTTTGGGAGATTCTATGGCCTCTGATGAAACGCCCGCAGAAAAAAATGTGGCGGGTAAAATAGTGCGTGCGGTGCTGGGCGCACCTAAGCAGATTAACGATCCTCATATTTTTCATAAAATGTCGCTGATCCCGGTGCTGGCATGGATCGGCCTGGGAGCGGACGGGCTGTCATCCTCCTCCTATGGGCCGGAAGAAGCCTATCTGGCGCTGGGCAATCATACCTATCTGGCGATTCTCCTGGGGCTGGCTACCGCCTTAACGGTTTTTATCATTTCCTACTCTTACTCCCGGATCATCGAACATTTCCCCAATGGCGGCGGCGGCTATATTGTAGCGACCCATATGCTGGGTGAAAAAGCAGGCGTCGTTTCCGGAAGCGCGCTGCTGGTGGATTACGTGCTGACCATTACCCTGTCCATCGCTGCGTGTGTAGATGCGCTGTTCAGCTATCTGCCTCTGTCGTTTCACTACGTCAAGGTTCCTGTCGCCTGTCTGCTGTGTTTCATCCTGATCATCCTGAACATCCGGGGCGTCAAGGAGTCCATCGTGGTTATGACACCGATTTTTGTGGTGTTTGTCGTCACCCATCTGATGATGCTGCTGGATGGCATTTTCACGCATGCCAACAAATTTACTCCCCTTGTACACAATTTTCATGCCGGTATGCATCAGGACATTGCCTCCATGGGCATTATGGGCATTGTACTGCTGTTTCTGCGGGCTTACTCGCTGGGCGGCGGCACTTATACCGGCATCGAGGCGGTTTCCAACGGCCTGCAGATTATGCGGGAGCCACGGGTGCAAACCGGCAAGCGGACGATGGTATATATGGCGGTTTCCCTGGCCTTTACGGCGGGAACGCTTTTTTTATGTTATGCCCTGCTGAACGTCAAGGCGGTGGAAGGTAAAACCCTGAATGCCGTGATCGCCGACAATCTTTTTGCGGACTGGGGCATGGGGAAACTTATCGCATTTATCACCATATTCTCGGAAGGCGCCCTGCTGCTGGTAGCCGCGCAGACCGGTTTTGTGGATGGCCCACGGGTTATGTCCAACATGGCTGTGGATTCCTGGTTTCCACACCGGTTCGCCGCCCTGTCGGAACAGCTCACCATGCGTAACGGCATTGTAATGATGGGGGGAGCCGCCATCTTGCTGCTGATTTACACGCATGGTTCGGTATCCGCACTGGTGGTCATGTATTCCATCAATGTGTTTGTCACCTTTTCACTGTCGCAGTTGGGAATGTCCCGCTTTTATATCAGGCGCCGTCACGAAGATACCGCATGGTTCAAGCATCTGAGCGTTCATCTTGTCGGTCTTACCCTGTGTGTGACCATTCTGATCATCACTGTTTTAGAAAAATTTATTGAAGGCGGATGGATCACGCTGGTAATCACTTCTGTGGTCATTGGCGTCTGCTACATGATCCGCAAGCATTATGAAGCCATACGGCGGGGTGTGGCAGATTTGGACAAGACGCTGCTGAATTTCCCTTCATCCGGGCCTGTGAATAACAACCCTCCGGAAAAGAACGATCTGACAGCCATTCAGCTTGTTTCCGGTTACAGCGGTTTTGGCGTCCACACATTGCTGTCCATCCTGACAACATTTCCCGGCACTTATAAAAACATCATTTTTGCATCCGTGGCTGTTGTGGACTCCGGATCCTTCAAGGGAGCCGAAGAAGTTCAGAAACTGGAAGAAT
>DAIEFO010000067.1 GCA_027325475.1 Desulfobacteraceae bacterium
GTGGAGGACGTACGAAAGCGGGGAGATTCCATCGGGGGAATTGTCGAAATTCTGGCGACCGGCGTCCCCGCCGGGCTTGGAGAGCCAGTTTTCGACAAACTGGATGCGGATCTGGCCAAAGCGCTGATGAGCATCGGCGCTGTTAAAGGCGTCGAAATCGGCGACGGATTCAGCGCCGCTCCCAAACTGGGGTCTGAAAACAACGATCCCATCGCTCCGGAGGGCTTTCTTTCCAACCACGCAGGGGGCATTCTGGCGGGCATTTCCAATGGAGACGACCTGAGGATACGGATTGCCGTCAAACCCATTCCGTCCATATCCATTTCGCAGCAAACCATCAACAGCCGGCGAGAGCCCGTGGCGCTTTCCATCAAAGGACGTCACGATATCGCCGCCATCCCCCGGATCAACCCGGTATGCGAAGCCATGGTGCGGATAACACTCGCCGATCATATTCTCAGACAGCAAAGCGCTGCCCGGTGATTTTATGCTGAAATCACTGAAGTTTCTCTGACGATATTACTTTAAACCACACGTACGTAATACCGGAAATAGTCACCTGATGGAAATCATGAACCACCCGGTGAAGCAGCGCCAATCCCAGCCGATCCAGATCTGTGGCTTTGGCTGTCATCAGGTTGACCGGCTTCTTTAGCTTTCCAATGTCCGCCAGGCGCTTGCCATAGATGATTTCCACAAACAATTCCTCGTCCCGCTCGGTGATTTTAAGGAGCAGCGAGTTCTCATTCCCCCACTTCTCATCGGCGCGAACGATATGTACAAATATTTCTTCACATGCCAGTTGTAAACGCAAGACCCTCTCCTGAGAAAGATCGAGCTTGTCGGCAGCCTCCTGAATACAGTCCACCAGCATCGGCAGATTATCGAGCGCCGCAGGAATACGGGCTGAAAACCCATGGCTTTCCTGCAAGCGAAAAAGCAGGCTCAGAATTATCGCCGTCAATCCTCCGGTAGCAACGCCACTGTTGAGGAACACCCCCAGATAGGAAGGGAAAAGACCGGTAAAAAACCTTCCGGATTCCGCCACGATGCCAACGCATAAGGAGATACCCACCAGCAGACCGGACCGATGCGTCATCCCGTGAGAAAAAACCAGTTCTAACCCCGAAGGAAACATCATTGCCGCAAGCCCCATGAGAAATCCGCCAAAAACCGGCGGCGGAAGATGAACCAGAAATATGCTCAACTTGGGTGAAAACGGAAGGGCCATAAGCAGTAAAGCGCCACAGATACCGACGGAGCGGCTGGCCACCCCGGTAACTTTCTGAACGGAGATGTTTTCCGAGTACGTCTCATTGGGAACCGTGCCCATCAAGCCACTGATCACATTGCCCAGCGCATCGCCATACAGGGCTCCCTGAATCACCCCGTAATCGATCTTGCGCTGTTCCCGGTGAGATATCCGCTGTACGGCCATACTGTTGCCGATAGCCTGGACGCCGTTGATCACCGTAAGCACCGCCAGAGCCACAGCAAAAGGAATACAGTTCATGTTCAGATTCAACGTCAGTCCCGGCCAGGTTCCCCGAAACCAGCCGATCCAGGAATAATCCCGCAGGGGCTGATCATGCAAAAGGCCAAAGTACCAGGAAACGAGAAGACCGGCGCCCATACCGAGTATCGGTGACCAGAGACGCAAGAACCGGCTTCCGAACAGAGACACCCCCAGAAGAACACACATCGTGATCGAACCGGTTAAAAAATTTTCCCTGGAAGCGAAAAAAACATGCCCTGTCTCGCCCATCCACTCTGAAGCGCTCAAAGGGACAAGGCTCAGCACCACCAGAAGCAGAATCACGCCGCCCACTGCCGGCGTTATGATGTGACGGAGATAGCGCAGAAAATAGGCCATCAGCATTTCGATGGGAGCCACTAAAATACTTAAGGTGCATAGAAGCGGAAAACCGCCTGCTTTCAGTATTTCAAGGCTGCTTGCAAGATACGCCGTGGAAGTACCCATAAACAGGGTGTAGCCCGTACCGAACTGGCCTATACGCACAACTTGAATGAGGGTAACCAGACCGGACGCTACACCGGCTGCAAACGAAGCAAACAAAATGTGTTCCATGGGAACGCCTGCCTTTTTGCCAATGATCACAGGCAGAAACACAATTTCACAATAGATCAGCATGACATGCTGCAGACCCATTACCAATATCAGCCACAGGGGCGGTGTTTCATTAACATTATAGAGCAGCTTGTTGACAGTCGCATTCATTAGAAGAACTTCCTGAACATCTTTTTCAACGTTGTTATATGCCGATTGCTTTTACATCTGTTAAGGATGTAATATAGTATAGATAGGCTGTCAATGGTTTATCTCGATCGTTCAAATTCAAGAAATACCATATACGCTCAGACGGACTTTTTACGAGGGCATCATTATTGGTGCCCTCGTAAAAAGTCGATTTTGGGACGGCTTTGTAAAAAGTTCGCAGGCAAGGCGCGCAAATCCTGAGGAATGAAGCGTACTTTTGGGTACGCTGCAATGACGAAGGATGCGACGCAACGCAGCATGCGGACTTTTTACGAAGTCGTCATTATTTCTTCCGGCTGTTTTCAAAAACAAAAGGAAGCTTTTATGCCAAGGAGATGACACGCCATGAAACTGAGACGCACCGTATTGTCCGTTCCGGGACATATTCAGAAAATGCACGATAAAGCACTGAATTCTGATGCAGATGCCGTCATGCTCGATCTGGAAGACAGCGTTCCCTTTGACAGCAAAGCCGATGCACGGAGTCGGATCATTCAATCTCTGCTGTCCCGCAACTGGACGGGGAAAACCGTGCTGTTCCGGATGAACAGTCTCGATACGCCGTTTGGCTATCGGGATATTCTGGAAGTGATCGAAGCCGCGGGGCATGTCATTGATGCTGTCGTGATACCTAAAATCAACACCCCGGATGACGTGCATTTTGTCAGCCGGATGCTGGACGGCATTGAGCTTAGCAAACGGTGGAACCGGCGCATCGGCATTGAAGCCTCCATCGAAACCGCCGCTGGGCTCGAACATGTAGCTGAAATTGCGGCATCCAGCAGCCGGATTCACACACTGGTTTTTGGAGTCGCCGATTATTCAGCCTCTATCGGCGCACGTCTGATCTCCCTGTCCGGCCATGGTGAAAAAGAGTCTGAGGTTTATCCCGGCCACCGATGGCATTTCGCCATGAGCCGTATCGTCATGGCTGCAAAAGCCCGAAACCTTCAGGCAATTGACGCTCCTTACGGAAATTTCAGAGACCCGGAAGGGCTGACTCGAAGCGCTGCCATGGCATGCGCTCTGGGATATGACGGAAAATGGGTCATTCACCCGGATCAGATCAATGTTGTGAATCTGGCATTTACACCTTCGAAAGAAGACATTGACCGCGCCGGCAGGGTATTGGCCGCACACAAGGAGGCTGTCTCCAAAGGACTGGGAGCGGTCGCCGTCGATGGCCGCATGGTGGATCAGGCCAGCGTCCGGCTGGCCGAACTGCTGTGGGAAAACGCTACACGTTTGGGGTTGGTATAGTCATTATGATCGCTCAATGGATAAATATCGGGTTACGTAACATATGACACCGCCCGTTCAAACACGGATATGTGCAGGCGATTGCCTGGATATTCTTGAGTCATATCCGGATAATTACTTTAATTTGATTGTTACATCACCGCCGTATGCGGATAACCGAAATCAGACATACGGTGGTATCCATCCTGACCACTATGTTGACTGGTTTTTGCCCAGAGCCAGACAAATGCTCAGAGTATTGAAACCGGATGGCACATTTATCCTCAATATCAAGGAAAAAGCCACGAATGGTGAGCGCCATACCTATGTGATCGAATTAATCCTGGCATTACGCAAACAGGGCTGGTTATGGACAGAAGAATTCGTTTGGCATAAAAAAAATTGTTTTCCCGGCAAATGGCCGAATCGTTTTCGTGACGCCTGGGAACGCTGCCTCCAGTTTAACAAGTCAAAAAAATTCAATATGTATCAGGAAGCTGTTATGGTTCCTATGGGAGATTGGGCAAAAAATCGCTTGAAAAACCTGAGCGAAACAGATCAAAAACGGGATAATTCCAAGGTGGGCAGTGGCTTTGGCAAAAATGTTTCCAACTGGCTGAATCGTAATATGGCTTACCCTACGAATGTATTACACTTTGCAACCGAATGTTACAACCGCAATCACAGTGCGGTTTTCCCCTCACTGCTCCCGGAATGGTTCATTAAATTGTTTACACGGGAACATGACTGGATCCTCGATCCGTTCTTAGGCTCTGGTACAACATGTGAAGCCGCCCAGAGATTAAACAGAAATTCTGTAGGAATTGATATCCTATCTGAATATTGCAAACTGGCCAGACAAAGAACAGGTCAATACCAGTACAGGTTATATGAGGGAAATGACACCTATGAAACCAATAACTCTGGAAGAGATCACGATATATGTCGAAAAGAACATACCCAGCTTTCATCAGAATCGTCTGAAGAAACTGATGGCGCTGCAACTGAAGGAAATCTTGAGACGAAAGAATCCATACCTTTTTAGGGTAAAATATATCACCACTGCTGCAGATTTTGTCAAAAATATCCTGGATGCCTATTTGTCATCGCAGGAAGAAAGCATTTTTGGCGGTTTTCTCGAAAACATGGCCATACACATATGTAATCATGTACATGGTGGAGAAAAGTCGTCTGCCGAAGGCATTGATCTGGAATTGACCAAAGACGGAACGAAATACATTGTTTCCATCAAATCCGGACCCAATTGGGGAAATTCGAGTCAAATCAAAAAAATGCGGGATAATTTTATCAAAGCCAAGCGTATTTTGGGGTCCAACAGAACGTCGTCTCCCAACATCATCGCAGTAAATGGTTGCTGCTATGGGAAAGACAGTTCTCCTGACAAAGGGGATTATCTGAAACTGTGCGGTCAGAAATTCTGGACGTTCATTTCCGGCATTGAAACATTATACACGGATATCATAGAACCGCTTGGATACAAGGCAAAAGATAGAAATGAACAGTTTGGAGAAGAATACTCTAAAGTTATCAACAAGTTCTCATTTGAATTCATGAAAATGTTTTGTGATGCTTCAGGTGCTATCGACTGGGAAAAAGTTGTTCACTATAATTCAGGTGTCAACTGATATCGTGGCCAATTCAGCGCTCCTCAAGAAATTCCCCCTCAATTCCACCCCTCTCATCTCTGGCATAATGACATCCGTAATCAGCAAGTGAAGCAGCCCTTGGCGATTTCCGATGACGGCCGACGCTCGAAGATCATCTTCAGCCGCTCACAGGATTTTCCAGAGATGGACTGCATTATCCGTTTGATTCCTGAAACGAAATATGCTTAAACGCAAAATCATCGTGGCCGCATCCGTTCCGCTTATCGTCATCAATCAAGGCCATATCGGATATTCACTCCAATGATTTTCGTCGATATTTTCTACAATTGCGCAATGCTGGTGGCGCTCAGCGTCGTTTCACGGTTTATCAATCAGCGCTGGGATAGACGGACTCCAGCCGGCGTGCTGCTTCAGGGAATACTGTTCGGAAGCACCGCAGTTATTGGAATGCTCCGTCCTGCGGTTTTGAGTCCGGGGGTGATTTTTGACGGCAGATCCATTATGATCAGCCTGTGCGGTCTCTTCTTTGGCCCGACATCTGCGATCCTGGCTTGCTGCATGGCCATTACCTGCAGAATCTTTCTGGGAGGCGTCGGCACGTTGATGGGCGTTATGGTGATTCTGTCGTCGGGATGTATCGGCGTTGCTTTTCATCAGCACCGAAAAGAACACACATATATCATCAGCAGTTCACGGCTTCTGACATTCGGCCTGACGGTTCACGCCGCCATGGTGATACTGATGTTCACACTGCCAATCGATCTGGCCTTTTTGTCGCTGCGCCGCATCGCCATTTCGGTCATCACCATTTATCCCATGGCTACCGTTCTGATCGGCAAAATTCTGTCCGATCAGGACATCCATGAGCAGTACGTAAAAAGACTTCATGATTCTCTGTCCGAAAAGGAAATTCTCCTGCGGGAAATTCATCATCGCATTAAAAACAACCTGGCGGCCATCATTGGACTGATCGAGCTGCATCAGGCATCCGTAACAGACATCCAGACCCAAAATCATCTGTCGGAACTGAGCAGTTGTGTTCGTTCCATGACGTTGGTACATGAAATGCTGTATGCGTCCGACAACCTTTCGCAGATCAGGTTTACCGAATATATTCAAAAGGTCATCGATCACCTGCGGATGACGTTCGGCGTCGGCACCAATATCGTCACACAGGTGGATGCTTCGCCGGTCACCATGACGCTGGATACGGCTATTCCCTGTGGCATGATCGTCACCGAGCTTGTCACCAATGCCTTCAAGTACGCATTTCCAGAAAATCGTTCCCGTTCAGGTAACGATGCCTGTCAAATCCGGGTATCCCTGTCCCGGCAGTCCGATATCTGTTCCCTGACCGTTTCAGACAACGGCATGGGGTTACCCCCCTCTCTGGACTGGCGTTCCACGCCGACTCTGGGGCTGCTGCTGGTCAGAATGCTGGGGCAGCATCAGTTGGGCGGCCATATCGAACTGGATTTGAGCAATGGCGTGCAGTTCACCGTGACGTTTTCCGTTCAACATCAGGAAACTATTCATGAACAATAAAACCATTCAGATCGTCGAAGATGACGGCATTCTGGCCGCACACCTGCAAAGCATGCTGACCCGCCTGGGATATCACCCTCTGCCGCCCGTCGCCACCGGCGAAGCGGCCATCGCTGCCGCCACGCAGAATCGTCCTGATATTATCCTCATGGATATCCAGCTGGCAGACAATATCAATGGCATCGCAGCAGCAATTCAGATTCAGTCATCCGCTCATATTCCGATCATCTTTCTGACCGCATTCTCACAGGAAAGCCTGCTTCAGGAAGCCAAAGCCGCCGCACCGTACGGATACCTGATCAAACCGGTGCTGGAACGCGAGCTGGCAGCCACCATTTCGATGGCGCTGAATCGGCACGCGCTGTATCAGGAGCTTCAGGAAAGCCAGGCTGCACTTGCAGAAAGCGAGGCGAACTATCGCACCTTGTTCGAACAATCACCGCTAGGCATATTCCGCACGACTTTAAGCGGCAAAGCGCTGTTGGTAAACGCCGAAATGGCCAGAATCGTCGGATGCGACACTCCGGAAGAAGCTTTGGCGAATTTCACTGATCTTTCCTGCCAGCTTTATGTCAACCCTGAACGCCGTCATGAATTTATCCGTCAGATGCAAGTACACGGTGAAGTCAACCGGTTCGAATATCAGGGAAAGAGAAAAAACGGCGATGCCATGTGGATATCCATGAGCGCCAAACTGCGTCACGACATTGACGGCAATGAACCCGTCATTGACGGATTCGCTGTGGATATCACCGAAGCCAAACAGATGGAAGAGGATCGACAGAAACTGGAAAGCCAGATTCAACAAACGCAAAAGCTGGAAAGCCTTGGGGTATTGGCCGGAGGCATCGCCCATGATTTCAACAATATTTTGATGGCAGTGCTGGGTCATGCCGAACTTGCCTTGGGTGAAATTTCGCCTATGTCGGCGGCGAGAGACAGCATCCTGCAAATTGTTACCGCATCCCGGCGCGCTGCGGATCTGTGCCGGCAGATGCTGGCATATTCCGGAAGGGCCACCTTCACGCTGGAACAGGTGGCTCTCTGTGAATTGATCGAGGAAATGCTGCATCTTCTCAGAACGTCCATCACCAAAAAGGCCGTGCTGAACCTGAACATGGAACATCATCTTCCCTTCATCAAGGCAGACCCCAGCCAGATCCGTCAACTGGTGATGAATTTGATCATCAATGCCTCGGACGCCATTGGAACCCGGAGCGGAGTTATCACCATATCCGCAGGCGCAACCCGCTGCGATGAAGACTATTTGAGCAAAACCGAGCTGTATGAAGAACTCACACCCGGCCTGTACGTGCACCTGGAAGTGACGGACACGGGCTGCGGCATGGATGCCGAAACCCGCTCACGTATTTTTGAGCCGTTTTTCACTACCAAATTCACCGGACGCGGACTGGGGCTGGCCGCGGCTATTGGCATCGTCCGCGCTCACAAAGGCGCACTGAAGGTTTACAGCGAGCCCGGACGGGGCACCACGTTCAAAGTTCTTTTTCCAGCGATGGAGGAGGCGCAGGATCAGGCCCCGGCAGACAACAAGACGCTTACCCCATGGCATGGCAAGGGAACGGTACTTCTGGCAGACGATGAGGAAAGTCTGCGGGCACTGGGCGCCAGAATGCTCGAAATGCTGGGGTTCACGGTACTGACGGCATCCGATGGCCGGGAAGCTCTGGGAATCTATCAGAAACGCTGGAAGGAAATCGATCTGGTGCTGCTGGATCTCACCATGCCGCACATGGACGGTGCACAAACTTTCGGTGAACTGCGCCGCATCAATCCGGATGTCCAGGTGATACTGGTCAGCGGCTACAGTCAGGAAGATGTCGCCGCCCGTTTTGCGGGGAAACGTCTGGCTGGCGTACTGCAAAAACCCTACCCTTTGAGCAATCTTCAGGAACTGCTCAAAGGACTCAATTTTCTTCAGAAGTCCGAATGAACGAACGCCCCCCGTTTTTTCTCGATCCCGTCCAGAATGGCGGATACTGCGTACTGAACGGTGAGCCGGGCGCTCTTTTCAGGGGTTGATGCCGCGTATTTTCCGGTCATGGTTTCTCCATGCCCCTTGATGGTTATGGACGATTCATCTTTGGAATAAAAACGTGTCCAGAAATCGACGCCGAAGCTGTATCTGGCATCGTTCACCGATGATTCCACATGGATGAACTCCGGAATGGCTACATAATCGTAATTACGAATTTCCGAATTATACGGGTCGCTTGGAGAAAGCATTTCAATGGCCTTGGTTTCGCTTCGAACCGGCCAGACCTCTACAGATTCAAATTCCACCCGAAGGGCCGTTCTCAGTTCGTTCTCGGCTTCCTGACCCAGCATATTCTTTATCTGCCGCCCGTTATAAGTGCTCATATATGTGTAATGAGAAAACTCATCAGGAATCAGCAGAAGCACCCTGACAGGAATCGGCGGCTTTCCGTACTGCGAATAATCCACAGGCGTCAATGGACCTTTTGCAGTATCCACGACATTGCCGCCGCCAAGGGTTTTCTGTTCCGGCCCGATCATTTCCATACATCCACTGGCCGTTACCAGCATCAGCAGCAAGTACACATACACCATTCGTTTCATGCCATCTCTCCTTAAAGTAAAAAAAATTGCTCCATCCTTTTCAAAAAAGGAGGAGGTTGTCATTTTCATATAAAGGGACATCCACCCTTTCGATCATGAAAAATGATGATCACGGGTGCAAAAGCAGTGAAAGATCGTGAAATATCGATATCGTAAGCGATCAGGCTTCAATATATTCCCTGTTCGAGGTGATCT
>DAIEFO010000068.1 GCA_027325475.1 Desulfobacteraceae bacterium
CCCATATGGGCTTATGATGTCCTGTATGGCCGCACAGACGGAAACAGCGCCGGTTCAGTGTGTGGCAGAAATTTTGCCGCGCTGAACCGGTTCATGAACTCCTGATTCACATTCAGCTCCATGTAAGTAATGCTGTCGCGAATATGATCGATCTCCGCCATACACTGTGAATCCTGAATCAAACGGGAAGCGCCTTCCAGGCTGCTGTTTCCTATCGTTTGATAGCACTCTATTTTCAGATCCGGAATCATGCCGATGGTAATGGCCGATACCGGATTGATAAAAGCGCCGAAAGTGCCCGCCACATAAAACCGGGTCAATTCACGAAGCGTTATCCCCACGGATGCGGTAAGCGTTTCCAGAATGGTGTACATGGCGGCCTTGGATCGGATCAGGCTGTCAATATCCGTCTGGGAAATGGTCAGTTCCTCTCCGGTTCCCGATATTCGGCGATCTACCACCACCAGATGGTGGAGGCCGTCTTTCGTCCGGATGCGTTCTGCGCACCTGTCCGGCGCCAGCTTTCCCCGAACATCCAGCATGCCGTGCATGAAAAGCTGCGCCGCCAGGTCGATGAGACCCGAGCCACAGATGCCTACGGGCGGAAGGTTTTCAATTGTGTGAATGTCCCATTGAAGGGTCTCAGGGTGAATGCTTACCCGATCGATTACCCCAGGCCCCGCCATCATCCCCATGCGGGCGGCCCCTCCCTCCAGCGCCGGGCCGGCCGCTCCGGCGCAGGCGATCATCCAGTCTTTGTTTCCAAGAACCACTTCGGCGTTGGTGCCAACATCCACCAGAATGGCGGTTTCTTCCCGGCGATGTAATCCGGCGTACATAATGCCTGCAATCAGATCTCCGCCGAAGTAGCTGCCGATATTGGGAAATACGAACACCCTCGCGCTGGGATGAAAGCGGATACCGAGCGTACCGGCCTGAAACATTCCAGGACGATTGACCACAGGGATGTACGGTTCCCGGATAATCCATCGGGGATTCAATTTTAGAAACAGATGGGTCATCGCGGTGTTGCCGGCGACTGCCACCATGTAAATATCGGAGGCGGAACACCCCACAGACGCACACAGGGCCTCTGCATGATGACGCAGCGCATCTGTGATCACCTGGCTCAAATGTTCAAGCCCTTCAGGAGTGTCGGCATAATGAATCCGCGTCAGAATATCAGGGCCAATGGCGATCTGAGGATTATCAAAAGAGGCTTCCCCCAGCACCTTGCCATCTGTCATATCCAGCAAGCGGATCACCACACGGGTGGTCCCGAGATCTACCGCCAGCCCCAGAATGGCACAGGTGTCATCTGCAGGAACGACTGCGGAAATACCCCACCTTCCCTGATCGTCATAAAGAACACACCTGACATGATAACCGGCGCTTCTCAGCACCTCCGGCAATGGTCGCAGCACCTCCAGTTCCACTGCGACGGCGTCACCGCCCAGGCGGGATTTCAATGTCTGAACCAGCCTGTCCGCATCCGCGGTATTGTCCTTCAATGACGGCAGGGATAATTCCACATCCTGCACCCAGAAACCGGTCATGTCACCTCCTGATATATCCAGCGTTCTCTTTTCCGCCGAACCGTTTTGATTAACATTTTGTACGCAGTATGCTATATCATAATAACAGAATCCAGAAAACAGCGCTTTCAAGACAAAAATCGGATTATTTTTAACATCAGCAGAAAGGAACCTTATGAAAGATATTCATAAAGCCATCGGTTTTATCGGGGCCGGCACCATGGGCGAAGCCATGATCGGCGCTCTAATCAGTTCCGGAACGTTCAGCGCATCCAGTATTACCGCCTGCGACACCAATCCGGATCGCCTCGATACGCTTAAACGCGCCTATGCCATTCACGTAACAGAAGACTGTACAGCGCTTTTTGCTCAAAGTGACGTGATCATCCTGGCTGTCAAACCTCACATTGTCGGAAACATTCTACAGCTCATCGCAGGTGGCAAAAACTATCGGATTGTCCAACGAAAACTGGTGATATCCATCGCCGCAGGTGTGACTATTTCCAAACTTGAAAAATTCCTGTACGAACCTCTGGACAGTACGGCCCGCAGTCAGCTTCCCATCATCCGGGTGATGCCCAACACGCCTTCTCTGGTCATGGCAGGCATGTCCGGCATGAGTCCCAATCCGCACACCACTGCCAATGATCTGGTCATTGCCAAAACCATCCTGAAGGCGATGGGAAATGTCATCGAATTTAAAGAGGCTGATCTGGACGCCGTCACGGCAATATCCGGATCCGGCCCCGCCTATGTTTTTTATTATATCGAATCGATGATCGAAGCCGGTGTACGCGCGGGGCTTTCAGCGGAGGATGCTTCCGAACTGGTGATTACCACCATCAAGGGCGCCGTGAAGCTTCTGGAAGAAAAGGGAGATTCTCCGCAACACCTGCGCCGTCTGGTCACGACACCGGGCGGCACCACAGAAGCCGCCATCAAGGTGCTTGAAACCCGTCATGTCCAGCAGGCTATCGTCGAAGCCATTGCAGCGGCAACTGAAAAATCCCGGGAAATCGGCGCCCGGTGATGTAACCAAATGACCATGACAATCTCTTAATCAGAACACAAGAAGCGCTGCTGCAACGTGCAGAATGAAACCCTTTATCAGGAAACCCCATGTTTACGGAAACCGTCACATACCCGGCTGCTTTTATCGCCGGGCTGCTGTCTTTTTTTTCTCCTTGTATTTTACCGCTTATTCCCGCATACTTTACCTTCATCAGTGGGTTTACACTGGATGAACTGACAGGATGCGACAGCGATATCCGGAAAAAAGTCGTCCTTTCCACCATCGCTTATGTGATGGGGTTTTCTGTCGTTTTTATTCTGATGGGTGCATCCGCCTCGTATATCGGAAGCTTCATTCAGGTTCACAGCAACAGCATCCGGATCATCGGCGGCGTTCTGATTCTGCTGCTGGGGATACATCTGACCGGATGGCTGCGCTTCAGCGCACTGGAATTTGAAAGACGGATACATCTCGATCAGAAGCCGCTTCATTTTCTCGGAACGTTTCTGGTCGGTATGGCGTTCGCTGCAGGATGGAGCCCCTGTATTGGGCCGCTCCTCGGTTCAATCCTGATTGTGGCCGGAAGCCGGGAAACCGTTCATGAAGGTATTGTTCTGCTAAGCGTATATTCCGCAGGGCTGGCCATTCCGTTTGTAATAATGTCTATTTTTATTAACATGATGCTGATCATTCTGAAGAAAGCCGCCAGAGCGATGAGGTATTTTAACCGGGTTGCAGGAATTCTGTTGATACTCGTTGGAATATCCCTGATACTGAATCGAATCGCGTTTATACCATAAAACATCTGCATACGAAGCCGCCATACTTCCGTATTTTAGTTTTTCAAGGAAAATCATTATGAAAGCAAAGTTCATATATCTGATACTCTGCATCGTTTCTGTGATGACGATCTGTTCTTCATCCGGATATGCCACTGAAACCATTAAATGGTATTCTTATAACGAAGGAATGTCTTTGGGGAAAAGCGAGCAAAAAAAAGTTCTTCTTACTTTCTTTGCAGACTGGTGCGGCTACTGCACCAAAATGGAGAAGGAGACCTTTACCAATCCGCAGATCATATCATTTTTGAACAAAAACTTTATTCCCATCAAAGTGAATTATGACAAGGATAACAAAATCGCTTCCCACTATCAGGTACGCGGGCTTCCCTCTACCTGGTTTTTTTCTGAGGATGGCCATCAGATAGGAAGCCAGCCGGGATATATTCCAGCAAATAATCTGCTGACAATATTGAAATACATCCAGAGCGACAGCTACAAGAAAATGTCATTCGGCGATTTTACAAAGATACAGAAGTGATACGGCCTGGCCAAATACCGATGGCAAAATATTTTGACACTGGAGTTAAAGGAAGACGCCGCCGGTGACTGTTCAAAACTTAGATGCAACCTGTTTGAAGCATATTCTGAAGATGACGCGGCACCCGGAAAAGCTGCCCAACAACGTCTGCCAGCTTACCAGCGTTTTTATGCTGCTGTACCATGCGCCTCAACTCTCGATTCTGACAATTCAGAAAGCGGATACGGAAGGCTATCCCTGGCGTAACCAGATGGCATTTCCGGGTGGTCATGTTGATCGTGATGATGCCAGCGCGCTGGACGCTGGGTTTCGAGAATTACGCGAAGAACTGAATATCACGCAGGATCAGATAACCTATATAGGAACACTCGGACACTTTCAGACCATCAACAACAAAGACATACAGGCTTTTTTAGGAATATGGGATGGAACTGGGAAAATTTGTCACGATTCAGGGGAAATTTCCAGAATCATAATTATCCCTTTAAAAACGCTGGTGGATATTCATATCCAACAAGGATATCATGGCTGGCTGCCGGATGTCTTCACGCTCCGATACCCTTATCAGGACGTAACGATATGGGGAGTCACCGCCAAAATATTGCATCATTTTATTGAGACGTGCTATCAACATCTGGAAGACATCATCACTTGAGAATTTCGTAAAAGTCAGCGTGTTGTGCAATGTCGGCATTTCGGTGTGTTAGCGGGAGGTCTGTATTTCAGAAGGGAACTATAGACAGAATTTTCAGTAAAATCATCGGACACTCAAGAGGAGTATGTTATGTCCATCATTACCATTTCAAGAGGATCGTACAGCAAGGGAAAGGAAGTAGCACAGAAGGTCGCAGAAAAGCTGGGGTATCAGTGTATTGCCCGTGATGTTCTTATCGAAACGTCCAAGGAGTTCAACACCTCTGAATTCAAACTTATTCGAGCAATTCATGATGCTCCATCCATTTTAGAAAGATTTACTCACGGAAAGGAAAAATATATTGCCTATTTCCAGGCGGCTCTGCTGAAACATCTGCAAAAGGACAACATCGTTTATCATGGTCTGGCAGGTCATTTTTTTGTTAAGGGAGTGAGCCATGCACTGAAGATCAGGATTATTTCCGATATGGACGATCGTGTACGGCTCGAGATGGCGCGCGAAAAAGTATCTAAAGAAGAAGCGTTGCGTGTTTTGAAAAGTGACGACGAAGAGCGCCGAAAATGGAGCTTTAATCTGTACGGTATCGATACCTCAGATGCCGCTCTCTACGATCTCATTATTCACATCCGGGATCTTACCGTAGATGATGCAGTTGACATCATTTGCGGGGCTGTCAGACTGAATCGCTTCCGTACCACCTTTGAGTCACAGAAAATAATGGACAACCTGGCGCTTGCCGCTGAAGCCAAGGCAGCGCTCGTACATATTGATCTGGATGTCAATGTGCGGGCTGAGGATGGACACGTGTATGTGGAGTCGAGAGCGCCTTTGACGGAAGAAACGGATCTGGAAGATGAGATGAAAAAGGTTGTTTCTGCGATTCCGGGTGCAAAGTGGGTTCACATTAAAACAGTCCCACGTGTTAAATGGAGTGACGGACGACTTTTCCCGTAAGGTCTAAAATGGCTTCCCTCAGTGATTTCCCGTCAGCCGTTTCGAGAACCCGGAACCCTGACGGGAATTTCTTTCACACCCATCAATGGCCTATCAGCCGAACTTTAATACCAACGGATTCTTTTTCCTCATTCATCATCCGGCTGATTCTGGTCATCATTTTCTTTCCGTCTGTCCAGTTGCCCTTGATTGTGACAACAAGCTCTTTATCTTCAACATCAACCTTAACAAACGGGATATCTTCCATCAGGGACACTTGTACATGGGCCGCCAGCCAGAGCATCCGCATGGCGTTTTGAGATGTGGGCGTCGGTTGAAAACAAGGCCGTTTCACAGCTCTGCAAATAATTTCCGCCGCATCATCCACACCCATCGCATGAAGCGGAATGACCATGTCGTATAAACTCGGATCAGCATTATCGCGGCCATAGATGTAGTGACTCCAGCGATGATGCGCCGCATCATCTTTTTCCAGACTCTTTCGTGCCTGCAAAGCAGTAATGCCTTTCCTGCTCATTTCTTCTGCAACCCGGATGTCCATATCGGCGATAACCCGGACTTTCAAGACATGAGAGATTCCCTGAACAAAAAACTGCCCTTCAAAACCGTGATAAACGACATTACCCTTTTGGAAACATTCTATGAGCATTTTCCGGACATAGGCACGGTATTTTTCTTTTGCATAAGCGTAAGTATCCGTCGAAGAATGGCTGTTATGGCCAGCTTTAAACGATTCCATCGCCGGGGTGATAAACTGATGCGAAGACTCTAAAATGGCTTCCCGGGAAACACACTCATACCCCAGTTTACCGGCAACACTTTCGGCGACTTTTTTTCCGTGGCTGTAAGAGCCTCTTGATATTGTGATAATAGGCATACGTTTGATTTTTCTGAGGGACAGCGCATTTTCATCTTGCCAGGAGATATGCAGTCTCACTGGCTGCGCAAAGGTTCAGCAGGTATTTCAGGGCTCGGATTTTTGATACCGCGAACAGCCGGGATCCGAAGCCCTGGTAATTTTTTTTAATATCCGAAGGTCATCTTAAAGAAGCCTCTGCATGGATCACACGGCAGCCTCAAATTCCTTCGCAGCCGCGGCCGCTTCTGCATCTATCTCTTTAACTTCATTGATCGTTGAAAGCAAGGAAGCCAGCAGATTCATGACCATAAGAATAGCGGCCACAATGACAAAACCCCGCAGGAACGCGTGATCTTTCATCGTCAGCGGAATATGTCCATTCTGAAAAACATGCAGCACATGGTGATATCCGTGTCTCGCCAGATATCTGTGTTCGAGTGTTGTAAAAATAACGCCTGAGATATCAACACCGAATATCAATCCCAGAGATCGCATCATGTTCAGGATGCCACCCGCCAGTCCAAGTTTTTCACGAGGCGCGGATCCCATGATGGCGCTGTTGTTGGGAGGTGTGAACATTCCCATACCAACTCCCAGAAGCACCAGTTCAGCTACCAGCACAATAATATGAGCGTGGCTTCCGAGAAATAACAGCGCGAAGCAGGCAAAAGCAGACACCAGCATGCCGCCAGCCGTCATGAGCTTGGTTCCGGAACGGTATTTGTCTGAAATATAACCAGCAAAAGGCGCAACGACGGCCATCGCCAGTGGAATCGGCGTCAGCAGACTGCCTGTCAGCGCAGGACTGAAATCGAGTACTTTCTCACAATAAAAAGGCATGAGAAACAGCACGGCGAACAGCACATAATAGGACATCATACCAGTCACATTTCCGATCAGAAATGTAACGTTTTTAAAGAGGTTCAAGTCAATCAGCGGATTTTTAACACGCGTTTCGGTAATCACAAACAGACTGATCAGGATTACGGCCAAGGCACCGTAGATCAAAATGGTGGGGGATTCCCATCCCAGTTTGACGCCCTCGTTGAACACCAGCACAAGAAATGCAAGCCCTGACGCAAAAAATGCCGTTCCAAGATAGTCAATTTTTTCTTTCATGGCTGTTTTTACATTGGGCGGAAGGATCAACAATCCGGCAAGGGTGCCAAGTATGCCGATGGGGATATTGATGTAGAACACCGAACGCCATCCGACACTTGAAATCAGAATACCTCCCACAAAAGGGCCCACAGCCATGGCAATCGCCTGTACCGCCCCCTGAATACCAATCGCCTTGCCCCGTTCATTGGCCGGAAACGCCTGAGTGATTAGCGCCACGGAATTGGCTTGCAGCAGCCCCGCGCCAACCGCCTGAACGACACGAGCAGCAATGATATAGGCAGCGGATGTAGCCATGCCGCAAAACAGGGAACCGATGGTGAAGATGACAAACCCCATGTTGTAGAGTTTGGATCTGCCCAGCATATCGGCGAGTCTTCCGAAAAAAGGAAGGAATACAGTCAGGGTCAGCATGTAAGACATCGCCACCCACTCGATAACAGCCATGCTGGTATTGAAGTCGGTTTTCAGGGTTGGCATCGCGACATTGACTATGCTCACATCCAGGGCGGACATGGTAGCGCCGATAAGTACATTAATGAGAATGAACCATTTCCATCCGGTGCGTTCCGAAAAAAACGGATGGGGAAACTGCATCAGTGCTTTCTTTTTCATGATATCCTCCTTAAGATATTTGGAAAAGGAAGTTGCTTGTGGGAAACTGTCTGAAACAACGCGCTGTATTATACGACGGGCATTCAATTTTAAGAGACAATTTATGGATTAAGGTATCATGATTTCTGAACCATTTGCAATCTCAATTTATATCCCGTTTGATACCATCATAACAAGTGCATTTTCAAGAATTTTTAACTGGTTACAAGTTCACGATACCGGAAGCAGCCGGTTGTGTGGTCGTTGACCATGCCCACTGCCTGCATATAGGCATAGCAGATCACGGGCCCAACGAATTTAAACCCTCGCTGCGAGAGATCCCGACTCATGGCTGCAGAAATTGTATTGGAGGCAGGAATTTCCTGAACAGTTTTCCAGGCATGAACGACTGGCGCACCATCCACAAATCGCCAGATATAGGCATCAAAACTCCCGAATTGGGCCTGAACTCTGAGAAAAACTTTAGCGTTTTGGACAGCGCTGGTGATTTTCAAGCGGTTTCGAATGATTCCAGGATTTAGAAGAAGACGGTCCGTTTTTTCGGAATCATACCCGGCCACCTTTTCTGGATCGAATCGATCAAATGCCGTCCGATAATCTTCCCGTTTCCGAAGCACCGTCAGCCAGCTCAACCCGGCCTGCGCACCTTCCAGAACCAGAAACTCGAAGAGCCGCCTGTCTTCATGAACCGGAACGCCCCATTCCTTATCGTGATATGCCATATACAGCGGATCGGAACCCGCCCATGCACACCGCGAAAAAACATCCACAGGCTTCGGAAACGTCATTATTTCAGCTCAACCGGAGATGCGTCTGCATCGGTTTCTTCACTTTTCATTATTTTTTCAAGAATCCGAACTTCGGCTTTTCCGGGAATAATCCCCGTCAGATGAGCAGTCAACACTACGTCGTTATGCTGATTCACGATAACGGCGTCGGCTTTCGCCCTGCCCCGGTCATCGATATCGGTAATGGTCAGGGTGCAGGTGACCTCTTCGCCGATATATACAGGACGCTTGAACCGGAAGCTCATTCCTGAGGCCAGCCATCCAATCTGACCGCCGATCTGGGTCACCATGCCCCCGATCAGCAAACCATGACAAATCCGGGCGCTGAAACCCTTGGCTGCCACAAATTGCTCGTCAAAATGAACTGGATTATAGTCCAGCGTCATATCAGCAAACAGGCGGACATCCGCTTCCGAAAAAGATCGCTTAACGGTAA
>DAIEFO010000069.1 GCA_027325475.1 Desulfobacteraceae bacterium
TTCTACAACAAGATCAAGGAAGACAAGAATATCTTCTTTATTAAAGGGAAAGTGGCGGAAG
The DNA here is from genome assembly GCA_027325475.1 of Desulfobacteraceae bacterium. Taxonomy (GTDB): domain Bacteria; phylum Desulfobacterota; class Desulfobacteria; order Desulfobacterales; family Desulfatirhabdiaceae; genus RAAP-1. Next base: position 62 of record DAIEFO010000069.1, read on the forward strand.
TCAGTGAGGATTCCTGTACTCATAACGTGACGGTAGTTGCCGAGAACGCGGTTACCGGTGAAAAGATTCATCAGACGGTCGATATGGTGGTTCTGGCGACCGGTATGCAGCCGACAGCGGCGCTGGCCAAGCTTCCCGCAGACCTGACCTACACCGAAGACGGATTTATCGTTAACGATTTTATTAAAGGCGGAATGTTTGCTGCCGGATGCGCCAATAAACCTGCGGATGTTGTGTCATCCAATCAGAACGCGACGGGCATGGCCCTTAAAGCCATACAGACTCTGGTAAGGAGGTAGGAGATAACCATGGACAAAAAATATGGTGTGTATATCTGCACTGGATGCGGAATCGGAGATGCCCTGAACATTGATGCCCTGTGCGCGACCGCCAAGAAAGCGCGCAAAGAAGCGAAGACCCATCCTTTCCTGTGCGGTAAAGATGGCGTTGAAATGCTCAAAAAAGATATCGCCGATGGCGTCAACACGCTGGTGATTGCCGGATGTTCCCGCCGTGTCAATTTCGATATCTTCCGTTTTGATGGATGTATTGTGGATCGTGTCAATCTCAGGGAGCAGGTAGTGTGGTCCCATCCCAAAGACGATCCGTCCGCGGAAATCAAGAATACCCAGATGCTGGCGGAAGACTACCTGCGGATGGGCATGGTGCGTGTTGAAAAAGTTACGCTGCCCGAGCCTTACAAACTGGAAAACTTTACCCGGAAAATTCTGGTCATCGGCGGCGGTATTACCGGTATCTCCGCAGCGCTGGATGCCGCGAAGGTCGGCTATGACGTTACGATCGTCGAAAAAGAGGATAAACTCGGTGGTTATGCAGCGAAAGTCCGCAAGCAGCTTCCGATCGGCCAGCCTTATACCAATTTGATAAATCCACTGATTGCCGATAAAATTCGGGAAGTTGAATCTATTTCCAATATCACTGTCAGAACTGGCACAGTGGTTGCTCGAATTGCCGGTCAGCCTGGCGATTTCACCGTTACGCTGAAAAAGCCAAGTGAGGCCATCGAGTTTGACGTTCCATTCCCGCTGCCGCCAGAAATGAAAGTGGACGAAAGCGGAAAGGAGCTCGACAAGGAGAAACTGAACGAAGCCTATCAGGAATTCAATAAGGGCAAAAACGATATTTTGACGCTGGATCCCAATGGTGAAAAATTCGGCGCCGTGATTTTAGCGGCGGGCTGGAGACCCTATCAGCCCAAAGAAGGTGAATTCGCGCATCTGGGATATGGCGCTATTGCCGATGTGGTTACCAACCACGAGTTTGAGCAGATTGCCGCCAAAGGGAAAATCGTACGACCTTCTGACGGAAAGCAAGTCCAGTCAGTCGTTTTTGTCCAGAGTCCCGGCGCCTTGGATGATGATCGTGATTTTGATTATACGGGCTCTGTTACCAGTCTCGTAGCGCTGAAACAGGCTAAATATGTTCGTGAAGACAACGCTGACGGGAAAGCCTATATTATTTATCAGCACATGAAAACCCCTGGTTTACAGGAGCTTTTCTACAAAAGCCTCCAGCAGGATCCCGGCATTTTCATGGCCAAAGGTCAGGTAGCGCAGGTGTCTCAGAGCGGTTCGGAACTGGTGGTTGAAGCCAGCAATACGCTTTTGGGCGAAAACATCAAGATCAAGGCGGACATGGTGGTGCTGGGAACCGGCATGGTGCCGGCAACCGTGGACGATCCTGTGATCAACCTGGCATATCGTCAGGGCCCCGGTTTTCGGGATAACGCTATTTTTAACGGTTACGCAGATTCTAACTTTATTTGTTTCCCCTATGAAACGCAAAGAACCGGCGTTTATGCCGCTGGATGTATCCGCCGCGGGCTGACGATGGAAGAATCGATGGAAGATGCTTCCGGGGCGGCGCTGAAAGCCATTCAGTGCCTGGAATCCTCAAATCGTGGCGTTGCGGTTCACCCGCGCTCCGGCGATATGACATTTCCGGATTTCTTCTTTCAGAGATGCACCCAGTGCAAACGATGTACGGAGGAATGTCCGTTCGGCGCCCTGGATGACGATGAAAAGGGTACACCAAAGCCCAACCCAACCCGGTGCAGGCGCTGCGGTACCTGTATGGGCGCGTGTCCGGAGCGTATCATCGGATTTGCAGATTACAATATCGACAGTATCGGTTCCATGGTCAAGGCCATCGAAGTGCCTTCCACTGACGATTATGATGAACCACCTCTTAGAATCCTGGGGCTGGTATGCGAAAATGATGCGTATCCGGCTATCGACGTGGCAGGTCTGAATCGTTTACAGTTTTCTGCAGACGTGCGTATTATTCCGGTGCGCTGTCTGGGTTCTGTCAATGTCATCTGGATTAAGGAAGCCCTTTCCAAAGGTATGGACGGGGTGTTCTGTCTGGGCTGTAAACACGGTGACGACTATCAGTGCCATTTTGTCAAAGGCAGTGAACTGGCAAGCATCCGCATGAGAAAAATCGGCGAGGCGCTGACGAGCCTTGCTTTAGAGGTGGAGCGTGTGGCGCAGTTTGAAATCGCCATTGATGAATTTGACAAAGTGCCTCAGATCATCAACGACTTTGTCAAGGTTGTCGAAGATATCGGACCAAACCCCCTGAAGGGTTTTTAAACAATATAGACCGGGGTTAATGGACGGGGGAAGAAAGGGGCGGGCTGGCGGATTGCCAGAGCGATTCTTTTTCCCTCATCCTGTGACCGCTTTCCTTTTTTAAGGAGGATTTATCATGTCTGATGCATATCTTGTTCAGCCAGATATGGAGTTTATCAAAGATGTGGCTGCGCTTGGCGGGGGAGATCTCAAAAAATGTTTTCAATGCGCCACCTGTTCTGTGGTTTGTCCGATTTCACCGGATACCCGGCCTTTTCCCCGGAAAGAAATGATTGCTGCGTCTTGGGGATTGAGAGACAAGCTGGTTGGAAATGCCGACATATGGCTGTGTCATAATTGCGGGGATTGCTCGACCAAATGTCCGCGAGGCGCCAAACCGGGAGATGTACTGTCTGCCCTGCGTGCCTACACGGTCGCTGAATATGCTGTTCCGAAAGCGTTGGGTAAAGCTGTGAACGATCCCAAAAAGCTTCCTTTTCTGATGGCGATTCCGGCGGCAATTTTTCTTGTGATCATTTTGCTGAAATCCTTTCTGACGCCTGTGTTTGCCCACATCATTCCTATCATATTTCATGAAGGGCATGAAGCCGCTGGTGTTATAGCCCACTCAAATTTTATTCCATCAGGGTTTGTGGATTTGGTGATGGTGCCGACATTCCTTTGGGCTGTCGCCATTTTTGTGCTTGGATTGAAGCGTTTTATCGCCGATATTCACGCCAATGCGCTTCTGGAAGGTAAAACCGACAAGAAAACCATTAACCCGGTTGAATTTGGAAAAGCGCTGCTTCGGGTGCTTCCTACTATCCTGAAACATGACAAGTTTAATCAGTGCACGGATAATCGTGAACGCTCCACTGCGCATATGATGGTACTGTTTGGTTTTATCGGGTTGTTCGTCGTTACCAGCATTTTCTTTGTGGTGATGTATATTTTCGGGATTCCTGGCCCCTATTCACAATTGAACCCCGTAAAATGGCTGGCCAACATCAGCGGTATAGCACTGATTATCGGCAGTACGCTGATGATCAAGAATCGGCTGGCCAAGAAAGATTCCATATCCGTCTATAAAGACTGGGCGCTGTTGGGGCTTGCTTTGGGACTAGGCGTCACGGGTCTTTTGACGGAAATGACGCGGTTGGGTGGTATGGCCTGGCTGACCTATCTGTTGTATTACATTCATTTGATCTTTATTTTCTGTCTGTTTGCCTATCTGCCGTTTTCCAAGCTGGCGCACCTGGTGTATCGCACCGTCGCCATGACTTATGCGGAATATGGCAACCGTAAATAACGCACTTTTGATAGAATCGTCAGTGCAGAAACGCCTTGCTTCCTCGCGAATCAAGGCGTTTTTTTATGAAAACAAGGGGTGTTTGCGGTAGGTTTTAAATGATTGGCGGCAGCGAAAAGTCGCCAAACCTGTTTTATTCGCGAGAACTTTTAGATGGAATTTCTCTGTTAATAAGGCATTGGGCGATACCCATAAGGCTTCCCGCAGCGAATACTCCGGAGCGCAGCAAAATGATTCCCGGAGATATCAATCCCACCATCCTGTCTTTTGTGTATGTTTTTAACGCGAACGGAAATGACAGCGCCAACACCAATGTCCATATTCCCAAAACCAGCAAGAACAGACCGGGATAAAATAGCGATGTCAGACAAATTGGAAATGACAGTGCCATAAGTGCTGTTTCGATCTTAAGTACATGAGGGGTATAGCTATCCTTAACAGCTTTGCGGGGATAGCGGTGATACACGATCATTCGCCAGTATCCTCGCCAGAATTTGATTTTCAGATATCGGGAAAGTGTGGCTGGATGGGTGTGAAACACCACGGCGTCAGGACCGAATACCATTCGATATCCATGGCTCGACAGTCTGTACGAAAGCTCCGTGTCTTCATTGTTGGCTTTCGGAAAGCACGTGTCGAAGCCCCCCATCTCCAGGAATATCTCTTTTCGAAATGCGGCGGAGTAAGTGTCCACCATGTCAATGTAGCGGCTTTTGCTGAGAAGATCATAGCGATCTTCAAATTCCATCTGAGCGAATCTGGCGATCAGCCCAGTTTGACGGGTTCGATAACAGCCTTTGACGCCAGTGACATTCGGATCGGAAAAAGGCTTTACCATCTCTTCAAGCCAGTTTGGGTTTGGAACGCAGTCTGAATCGGTAAAAAGAATGATATCACCGACAGCAATATTGGCCCCTGTATTCCGGGCTGAAGCGGGTCCGCTGTTTTTCTGAGAAATGCAGCGGACATTGAACCGACGGGCGATTTCCGAAGTGCTGTCTGTCGAACCGTCATCCACAACGATGATTTCATACAGTTCTTTCGGCAGCGTTTGGTCTGTAAGTGCTTGTAAACAAAAAGCCAGTGTGCATTCAGAATTATAGGCGGGAACAATGATCGAAAATCTGGCTGTTTTTTCAGTATCGGTAAATGACATGGGCTATACCTTTGACCCTGCAAGCAGATGCCTGAAAAATGTTCTGGCTGCCTTGGCTGTTCGAACAAATTCGGCTGGCTGTTTCAACACCTGAACCAGCTTGTATGCCATATACTCCGGTCTGAGGTAGAATCTTCGGCGGGCTTGATCACAAAGCCTTACCAGAGCCTCTGATGTCAGGGTTTCATTCCGGATAACGCAGTTATGAAGTCCCTCCGGCGTGATCCAGTTACGGTAATCATTGGCGGTGATCCAGCCCTTCTGCGCATATTCATCATACGCCTCGGTACCTGGATAGACCATCACGGGATAAAACTGCACTGTGTCCGGTTTCAGTTGAATGGCAAGATCGACGGTTTTTTGTATGCTTTCCTCAGTCTCTCCTGGAAATCCGATCATAAAACAGCCATGAATGAGGATCCCTGCCTTTTGGGCATTGCGCATGAACTGATGCATTCTGTCCAGTTGAATGCCTTTTTTCATGGAGTTCAGTGTACGCTGATTCCCACTTTCGAAGCCGACACACAGTTGCCGGCACCCGGCGGCTTTGATTTTCATCATGGTTTCCAAATCCAGGTCAATGCGGGAATTAGCTGTCCAGGGAATCTGTATCCGCCGCTCCACAATGGCATCTGCAAAACGGATACATCTGCTTTTATTGGCTGTCAGGGTGTCATCTTCAAAGAAAATGGATTGAGCATCGGGAAATTTTTGAATTACGTTCTCCATTTCATCCAGCACATCGCTGATAGACCGAAAGCGATATTTTCTTCCGGTCAACGTCTGCGGATATAAACAGAAACTGCATCGGAACGGGCAGCCCCGGCTGGTAATCAGCGTCACCATGGGATACAGCGCATTGGGATTGAAATAATCATGAATATCCAAATGTTTTTGATAGACATCACTGACTCTTGGCAACCTGTCGAGATCTGAGATGAAAGGACGATCCAGATTGTGGATGATGGCAGCGTTTCGTCTGAAGGAAAGTCCCGGAATGGTCTCGAGGCGGTCTGTTGCGGCATCAGTTGACATATTCTTCAGTAATCTGGCCAGATCGAGAATTGTATATTCATATTCGCGTCTGGCGACGGCATTTACGGCTGAGGTTTTCAGCAGGGTTTCTTCTGGAAGCGCCGATACATGCGTTCCTACCAGGATAATGAAGCAATCCGGAAGAATCCGCCGGATTGCTTCGGCCACATGAAGATCGTTTTGAATACTCGGCGTGCTGGTATCCATGACGATCATGCGTGGCTGCATACCTGCAGTCAACTGTAAAACATCGGACAGATGCAGTCCCCGCGCCGGCGCATCCACGAGTGAGACGTCAAAGCCCTCGTTTTCCAACACGCCGGTACAGTAAGAAAGCCAGATCGGAAAATACAGCGTGCCGCTTTTTGTAACCGCAGGACTCCGCTGGGGCCTGGAAAATTTAGGTAAAAATGGGGGATTGAGACAGAGAATATTCATGGAAAATCCTTAAGTGGTTTCAGATGCTCTCAAAAGTTCAGCCGGTAATTTTTCGCGTGATGTTATCGTACTGGCGTAATTGTTCTGACATGAATCCCAAGTCTCCATCAAAACCGATGGCTCTTTCAGGACACACCAGAAAACAATAAAGGCATTCGATGCAATTTGTGTCTTTTCCGACAAGCGCACGGGGAACTTTCAAGCCCAATGGACAATAATCAGAACATTTACAGCATCCTGAAACGCAACGATCTGCACGGAAAGTCAGACAGTTCAACATCATTTCTTTCTGGATGAAATTGTCCTGACGAAGTCCGGATAAAAACAGCAAATGCCCAAAGAATTGGGTGGACGCCATCCACGAAAACAGCGCCGTGTTGCGAACTGCAAGAAAATATTTTTGCCGTTTGGGGTTGTGAATGAAAGAAGCCGGAAAATGCGCTTTGGGTTTTTTAAAATGTCTGACCAGTCCATCAACATCCAGATTTTTTAGAGAACGGATGTGGGCTGGACCGATCAGGCCACGGGATTCAGCAACAGACAGCGTCCGAATATCGCGGTAATCGAATCCGGCAAGCCTGGCACACACCATGTCCAGCAGGTAGGGATCGGTTCCTCCGAGAATCAGCCCCATGTTCAATGGAACGCCTCTTGTTGGCCCCAGACCTTCCATGGCGATCAAACCATCGATGATATGCAGATGGGGCTGAACCTGCTGGTTGAGATTGATGATGTTTTTGGCCAGGTCCTGGTGCGTTTTTTTCTTGTTCTCCTGACCTACCAGACATCCCATCAGATTTTTCAGGCAGATGCTCATTCCAATTTCAAAATGGGTTTTTATCTTCGGCAAATTAATAAAACAGTCGGTTTCAAAACAGGTTTCGGCAACTCCGGCACGAATACCGTTTTCAAAGGCGATAAATCGAGGGTGATCCTGATTCAGATCGAAAATGTTCACCCCAAAGTAATGAGCCAGCCGATCCACTTTCAGGCGGGATATCACATTGATACCGTTGCGGTAATATCCGCTGTTGGTTCCTTCTCCGATGGTAATATTCCGGTATCCGGCGTCTTTGAGGAAACGAAGTACGGCGGCAATCAATCGCAAATCTGTAGTGTTGCCGGTCAGCGCATTCATATTGGCGTTCAGATTGGGTTTGAGCAAAATCCGTGCATCTTTGGATGTCGGCAGCACATGTACAAATTTCCCGAAAATATTCAGAACGGCATCATTAATTTCCTGAACAGAAAGCGCTTTTCTGATTTCAACGCACATGATTGTTATCCCCATTCATTGGATTTCTGTATGCCTGTCCGTTTCCACAAAGCAATTGCAGCATCAACGACATCCGTGACGGTTATCATCTTCATGCAATACTGATAAGTGGTGTTCGTACAGGTATGTTCATCACACTGATTCCGGCATGCACATGGTTTTTCAATCACAACGGAAGTCGTATTCCACGGGCCCGTCTGGTCTGATTTCGATGGCCCGAAAATGGCGGCCGTTGGTGTTTTCAACGCTGAAGCGATGTGCATTGGTGCGCTGTCGTTGCATACAAAAAGAGATGCCCTTCGGATAATACCGCTCATGGCTCTCAAATCAATTTTTCCTGCAATGATATGAGGACGATGTTTCATCCGGTCGGCGATGCGCTGAATTTCAGTAATCTCTTGGGCGGAACCCAACAGCACCAGTGGCTGCTGAATTTCGGTCATGATGCGATCGAATGCCGCAGCATAGCCATCATCACTCCAGCGTTTCAGCGGCAATCTGGATCCGGGATGGGCGCACCAGAAAGGCATTGAAATGTTATTTTCTTCAAAAACTTTCCGGACATGATGTGCTTCTTCCGGAGTTTCATAATCTCCCCAGTCCAGATGGTACTGATCTGTATTTCCACCCAAAAATTTCACGATATCCAGATGATAATCCACCCGATGGTTGATATGCGGATGAGGAACAACATGCGTCAGGACAAATGAGCCGCCGCCGATGGCATAGCTTAGCTTGTAACGGGCTTTTATCGGAAAAACCAGAAAAAGCAGATCCCGGATATCTCCACGGGCTTCGATGATCAGATCGAATCGACAATGTATCAGTTTTCTGATAAATTTCAGATATCCGGCCGGATTTACGGAGTAAAACCAGAAGGGATCGAATTCAAGAACCGAATCGATATCTGGATGGTGTTTCAGCAGAGGCGCTGCTGCACGCGATGTTAAAAATGAAATCCGGGCTTCCGGGAAACGGTGTTTGAGGGGTTTGATCATCGGCATTGTCATCACTACATCGCCGATATATGCCGTTCGGATAATCAGGATGCGTTTCACAAATTCCGGCATAATTTCCGTTACCGTATCCGAGTGCCTGAACATCCCGGATACCTGCCTACCGATGGCATCGGCAATATGCGTTAACAGCAGTTTCTTCCGGTTTACGATGCGATACATTCAGTTTCGATTCCAGTGTGGGTTACAGGAATGCGGACGTTCGTTTTCAATCAGTTGTCCGGCTTCAAACCGGTCAAGGAAATGCATATAACCGGGCCATTGGCGTACATAGGCTTCCAGACGCTGAACAAATTTCTGCATGGTCATACGGATATCGGCATGTTCGCTTGAACCTTGATAAATGGGTTGTTCGATGACAATTCGGAACGGTTTTTTGCTCCCAGGAACAATAAACAGGGGT
>DAIEFO010000006.1 GCA_027325475.1 Desulfobacteraceae bacterium
AGATATACTTTTTGACGCTGCCTGTCAACGATCTTATCAAGAAAAATCACATTCGGTCTTGAATATGCCAGGCCTTTATAGTATTTCTTGCCCGCGTCTCCTGATGGCAGGAGCGATGACAAAAAATCATTTCAAGGATATGCCTAATGGCTCGAGTTGTTCCATTCAGGGGCGTCGTATATTCCCCTTCAAAAATTCAAGACCTGGCGGATGTCACCACTCCGCCCTATGACGTCATATCGCCAGAGGATCAGACGGCATTTTATAATCAACACCCACACAATATCATCCGTCTGATTCTGGGCAAAACGTTTGAAACAGATACGGCTGCGGATAACCGCTATACCCGATCCGCAGCATTTTTCAACGACTGGCTGGCAGAAGGCGTTTTAGTTCAGGACACCAAGCCTGCGATCTACCTGACATCGACAGAGTTTTCAATTCATTCCCAGTCATTTACCCGCTGGGGGATGATCGCACAGGTTGCGTTGGAACCGTTCGATAAGGGGATTGTGCTGCCGCATGAAAAAACTTTTTCTCATGTAAAATCCGAACGGCTGGAGCTGATGAAAGCCTGTCATGCCAATTTCAGCCCGATTTTTTCCCTGTATTCGGACCCTGCCCAGACCATTTTGAACTTACTGCGCCAATCCTCTTCCGGACAGACGCCGGATATGACGCTTACCGATACGACGGCCTGCAAACAGCGGCTGTGGCGCATACTCGATCCGGCGATTCACCGGAAAATTTCCGAAGATATGGCGCATACGTCCCTGTTTATCGCGGACGGACATCACCGTTATGAAACCGCACTGAACTACCGGAAGTGGATAGCCGACAACACGCCGGGGTTTACACCGGATCATCCGGCCAATTTTATCATGATGTATCTGTGCGCCATGGAAGATCCGGGGCTGGTGATTCTGCCGACGCACCGGATTTTAAAACCCGGAAAATCTCAAAAGACAGATACACTGATAGACGCTGCAAGCGCTTTTTGTGATATCCAGAAGATCGTTGTTGATCCAGCGTCCGGAATACCCACCGGCGAAAAATCCTGGGAAGCCTTCCTGGATGCGAATTCTCCCGGTACACGCATCGGGGTTGTGATCCGAAATCACTCCGAAGCCTGTTGCCTGACCCCAAAGCCAGGTGTCATGCAGCGACTTTTCGGATCCGAAATGACCGAAGCAATGCTGGAGCTGGACGTAACAGTTCTTACGCGGCTGTTTCTGATGGAGCTGCTGGGTCTGGACAGCGAACAACTGGACAAGGAAGGCGTTATCACCTATTCCAGCCGCATCGAAGCAGCGCTTGAAGCCGTTCGCTCCGGAAACGGCGAAGCCGCGTTTATCTTAAATCCCACCCGGATTGACCAGGTAAAACGCATTGCTGAATCCGGTGAGACCATGCCCCGAAAATCCACGTATTTTCACCCCAAAGTCATTACCGGTCAGGTTCTCAACCGTTTGATATGATGCTGCCTGTATCGGCGGATCATCCATCCGCCAGCATGGCCTTCACATCGCGGGTATATGCGCCATCGGCCTCGTAGATGGTCAGGGGCGGACGGACGGTCATGCCGCCTGGACGACTGCCCTTGACACCCGATACCAGAACGCGCCGCGCCAGGCCGTGAGACCGTGAATGCACCGTCTGAAGCTGTTTGGGCTCAATGCCGGCAGCCCGCATGGCTGCCAGGAGATCGGTAACGCGCTCTGCCGGATAAATAACGGCGAATTGCCCGCCGATTCCCAGAAGCCGACGGGCAGCGTTGACCACATCTGAAAGCGTCGTCAAGATTTCATGGCGGGCAACCGCCTGCTGGCGCTTTGGATTGATGCGCCCGGACATTGCCTTGCGATACGGGGGATTGCTGACCACCAGATCGACAGGACCTGCCACATCCTGGATGGAAAGCGAGTTAAGATTTGCGCAACGGATAACGATACGATTCGTGAATCCATTGATAACTGCATTACGTGTGGCAAGTTTCGCAAGCGTTTCCTGTATTTCGACGCCCACAATGTGAACGCCCGGATACCGATATCCCAGAATCAGAGGAATAATGCCGCATCCGGTTCCCAAATCCACAATACGGCTGCCGCCGTCCGGCGCAGCAAACGCCGCCAGCAGCGCGGCGTCAATAGAGAAGCGGTATCCATTTCGATATTGAAGCACCGCGATACGGTCATTTAAAAAGCGATCCTGGGTAATTTCTTCACACATGACGGTAATGCAGTGCCATAACTGTGATGTCGTCACTTTGCGCCTCAATACCGACAAATTCCCGGACAGACAGAATAATGTGTTCGACCAGCTCCTGTGCGCCGGTGTTTTTTTCAGCCTGCAGCGCCTGTTTAAGGCGATCGTTGGAATACAGGTTCTTCTCAGCATTCATCGCTTCGGTAATCCCATCGGTGTATAGAATCAGACGCGAACCGGGTTCCAGCAGAACACACTGCGTCTTGTAATCGGCTTCATCCACGACGCCCAGCATGACTTCAGGAGTGACATCCAGCCATTGGGGCTCACCGTCCGGTGGGATGATGAGTGGTGGATTATGTCCGGGGTTGGCATATACCAGTTCTCCGCTGACAAAATTGAAAACACCGCAAAAGACCGTACAGAACATCATGGCGTCATTATCAATACACAGTTCGCGGTTGGTTCGAACCAGAATGTCGGAGGGAGAGCGGTGATCGCCGGCGATTCCTTTCATCAGGGTTTTGGTGACCGCCATGAACAGCGCTGCCGGCACGCCTTTACCCGACACGTCACCGATGGAAAAAAACAGATGCTCGTCATCGATGAGAAAAAAATCGTATAGATCTCCACCGACTTCTTTCGCCGGTATCAGCGCGGCGTAAATATCGAACTCCTGTTTTTCCGGAAACGGCGGAAAGCGTTTGGGCAAAAAGCTCATCTGAATCGTATGCGCAATTTTCAGCTCGCTCTCTATCCGTTCCTTGGCTGCGGTGGTTTCCTTAAGGTCTGTGATATATTCTTTCAAAGCCACGCGCATATTTTCAAACGACACGGTCAGTTCTCCGACTTCGTCATTGGACTGACGGTCCGGAAGACAGATGTCCAGATTGCCGCGGGCAATTTCGCCGGTAACATCCGCCAAAGCGCTGATGGGCTTTGTCATGCGTTTCGAAATAAAAACAATCATCAGAAAGAGCAGCAGAAAACCCGAAGCGCCTATCAGCATCAACTGAATGGTCAACTGCTTGATGTCCGCAAACAACTCATCATCCGGAACCACCACGCCCACAGACCATCCGGCGGATTTCACAGGCGCATAATACAGCCAGGACGCTTTTCCGGTAAAGCTGGATGCGACAGGCACAAATCCCTCTTTCCCGTGGATCATGTTTCTGCCGATCTGCCGAATATTCATATCTCCGGCAGATTCGGCAATGCTGAAGATGCTTTCATTCATGATCCAGTTCTTGTCGGGGTGAGAGATGAAAACACCTGAATGCGATATTAAAAAAGCATAGCCGGAATGATAGATATTGATGCTGGAAACAATATGCTGAAGCCATTCCAGAGAAAGATCGGCTGTTACAACCCCGTCAAAAATCTTTTTGCCGTAAACCATCTGGTAAAACGGAACGGAAAAAGTGGTCATCAGGATGTCTCCGCCGCCCGCATCAAAGTAAGGCTCCGTCCAGACCGGCTTTTTCAGTTCTTTCGGAATCAGATACCAGTCGGTGTAGAAATAGTTGAACGCTCTTTGCGCATCAGACGCCTGAAGACGGCCGTTTGAACGACAGACATACGGCGCATAATAAAATGAATCCGGCTCGAAATGAAACGGCTCGAAAGCGATGATGGTTCCAAATATTTCCGGATTGGTGTTGAGTATGTTCTCCATCCACAGAACCAGTGCTTCCCGGGAATGCGTTTGGGTCTGGAGAGATTCCCGCAGCAGGAGCGGCGCTTTTTCAACGCCCATCAGAGTGGTTTCGATCTTGTTTACGGTGGCATGGGTCAGATACCGGGTATTGTCCCGAACGGACTTTAAAACAACTTTGTGGGAGATGGTATAATTGTAAAAAAATACGGCAAAAAAGATACATGCCGTTCCCAGAAGGGTGCAGGACGCAATTTTAAATGCCAGTCCCCGCTTAGCGGGAAATGCCCAGGCAAGGGGTGTAAAATGTGTTAAACGGGGGAATTTCATCGATCATACCGTTTGATTTCAGTTCGCCGGCAACTGTCTGATAGTCATGAGCGGACAATGCGCCCATCGGGACATCTCCGTGATGCGCCAGAGAAATATCCCGGATACGGTTCAGCATCCATAACTGATGCACCCGGTTGGTTCCGGTATGGGCCTGGCGGGCGTACATCATGACAATATCCACCGCTTCTTCCGGATGATCGAACGCATACTGCCAGCCTTCAAGCGATGCACGGACAAAGGCATCGCAGGTATCCTTGCGCTTTTCCAGCGTTTCTTTCAGGCAGTAAATGCCGTCTTCCGGAAAATTCAGGCCATACCGGTCAAAAAAGAATGTCGTCAGTTCATCAGCATTGATCCCGGAATTCAGAATCGTGTGATATTCATTGTACCACATGGCGCAGGCGGCATCCACACCGCCTTCCAGAAACAGATTAATGCTATAGGACTGAGGGATGATGGTGGCATGAATCCGGTATTTTTTAAAGAACGCCAAGGCCTGGGTCTGAAATGCCGGCCAGAGACTTATCCTTTTGCCATTCAGATCCTGCGGAGAAAAAATGCCACTCGATTTTCTGGCGACCAGCATAAATCCGGATTTTTGCCCAATCTGCGCAATATTGACCAGCGGAACGCCGCCGACGCGCAACTGGACGGCGGTGGACAAAAACAGGGTGGTAAAATCGGTTTTCCGGCCGGACAGCATGTCCGCTGGCGGACTGTCCGGACCTCCGGGAAGAATGGTCAGGGCAATTCCCTGCTTCTGATAAAATCCTTTGGACAGCGCCACGTAATATCCGGCAAACTGTGACTGGGGAACCCACTGAGGCAAAAATGTCGCAGCCTGGAGCTCTTCACAGCAAGCCAGACGGGGCGTAAACATGAGCAGGAGCAGAAAAACGACTGTTCCTGCGATACAGCGACGCCACGTATCTGGCCCTGTCATGGCGTATCATCCTCGAAATACCGATGGTTCAAATCGGCCAGACATTTCGTTATTTCACTGGATATTCGGATGAATGTTTTCTGAATTTCAGAAGCCGGGCAATGACCGGAAAGCAGCTTCAGATTGGCGCGGATGTTGGCCGCTGTACTCTGCGCCGCACAGCGAAGCAGCCGCAGGGCCGCCCCGACATCGTCCCGGCAATGGATATTACCGTTATCCAGCACGATCTGAAGCGGATGAACCGCATCGGACAGGGCTTGTAAGGTTTCCATCGGCACGGCAGTCGCCGTCTGAAGCGCCGATTGGATGGCGTTGGAACGGTTGCGCCGATCGTCTTCAAAATCTCCGGGCAGACGATATGCGGCCATCACCTGCGTGTAGGCCTGAGCATCCCGATCGGCAAGCGACATCAAACGATTGACAAGAGCATCGGCGTCCATGGCCGCTGCGCTCATGGGTTGGCGGATAGAGGGGGCGGCCAGGCGCTTCAGCGTCAGTCTGGCAGCCATGGCGCAGAGTGCTGCGCCCAGGGCGCCGGCAAGAGCCGCCGCACTGCCGCCGCCGGGAGCCGCACTGCCCGCGGATAGCGCTCTTAGATATTCGGCGACCGTCTGACCGGCAATGCCGCCGGAATTTTTATTCGCGATATCCGTTACATGGCTTGCATCTGCCATAGCATGGTCTCACACAGGCAAAAAATACTTATCTTTTCTGGGCATAGTACATGTCCGGCGACTTTCCGCCGTGCTTTCCGAATTTATTCCGAATGGGCGCCTCTTTTTCCACGCTCAGTTTTTTCCCGCAGAAACGATACCCGCATATGGCATTAACAACATCTTCCACATAGACATTTTCCACCTGGATTCGGGACGTGTTGGCGTTGATATCGATTTTTCCCAGCCGGATATAGCGGTTACGGGTGCTCTGATTGACAATACCAATCAGTTGAGGCGGCAGCACATGATCGTTTTTACCGATATTGACAACAAGATATGTATATCCTGTCTTGCCCGAATCCTTATGGCCTGAATCCTTATAGCCAGTATCCTTATAAACGGACTGCTGTTGCTTCTTTGCCGGTTTCTGGACTGCTATTGGCATCAGATCGGGCATGGCTTTATAGTAATCCAGAATCCGGCTGAATTCCAGAGAAATCACATGAGCCAGAAGGGTTTCCCTGTCCAGATCCGCCATTTTTTCGACAATCATGGGCAGATAGGGTGATAACTGTTGATCGCTCACCGGCGCGGTTCGTATTTTGTCCATCAGATGTATCAACTGCTGTTCGCAGATATCTTTTCCGGCAGGCGCATGTATTGCGGTGATCTGGCGTTTCACTGATTTTTCAATGCGTTCGATCTTGTACTTTTCTTTCATATTGATGATGGACAGAGACATCCCCGTCTTACCGGCTCTGCCGGTGCGCCCGCTTCGGTGTGTATAGGCTTCCAGTTCATCCGGCAGATCGTAGTGAATGACATGCGTCAGATCGTTGACGTCCAGTCCTCGCGCCGCTATATCCGTTGCGATCAGCAGGCGAATATGGCCGCTGCGGAATTTACTCATGACAAATTCCCGCTGCGCCTGAGACATATCGCCATGCAGGGCTTCCGCATGATATCCATCCTGAATCATGTTATCCGCGATTTCCTGCGCCGCCGCACGTGTCCTGCAGAATATGATGCCGTAAATGGCGGGGTAGTAATCCACAATGCGTTTCAGCGTCTGATATTTGTCTTTGGCATGCACCATGATATACTGGTGTTCCACAGTGTCGGTTCCTGAATTCTTACGGCCGACGGATATCTCAAGGGGATTCACCATATAGTTTGCCGCAATTTTAGAGACTTCCGCCGGCATCGTGGCCGAAAACAGCAGCGTCTGGCGCTGCGCCGGTGCCGCCGCCAGAATGGCATCGAGTTCCTCCTTGAATCCCATGTTCAACATGATATCGGCTTCATCGAGTACCAGATACCGGATAGCGCTGATATCCGCAGCTTTCCGTTTGATGATATCCAGAAGACGGCCCGGTGTCGCCACAATGATGTGGGTTCCCTTGCGGGCAGCTCTCATCTGGTCCACAATGCCTGCGCCTCCATAAACTGCGGTAACGGAAAGACGAGGCATATGCCGGGCGAAATTTTCGATATCACGGGTAATCTGCAGGCAGAGTTCGCGTGTCGGGCACAAAATCAGCGTTTGTGTGGTATTGGTGTGAATATCCATTCCGGACAGAATGGGCAGACCGTATGCGGCTGTTTTTCCGGTTCCGGTTTGCGCCAGCCCGACAATGTCTCTGGGCTCAGCAATAATTTGGGGGATAACTTTTTCCTGAATCGGTGTCGGGGTTGTGAAGCCTATTTCTCCGATGGCGGTAATGATGTTTTCTGGCAGTCCTAATTCCTTGAAGTTCAACGGCAATTCCTTTATTCATGATGTGCTGTAAATGCCTCTGTCATCCTGACAATACTCTCTCAAAGGAAAAAGGATACAGAAATGCTCAGAGGGCGAATATCCCGGCAGTTCATGAACTTTATCTTGAAGTCAGTATAAATTTTGTGGTTTGAAAAGCAACGACCAGCGGATGACGGTTTCAGTGAAACACGCGGCGGGTTTTATTCTTTTGTGTATAATCTAATTTAAGGCTATTAGCAACAAAAGTTTCAGTATTGCTACAGACACTGATATTGAAATTTTTGCGAAGCCGTCATTATCGATGGCTTCGCAAAAGCCGAATTCCAGACGGCTTTGTAAAAATTTCGCAGGCAAGACGCGCAAATACTGAGGAATGAGGCGTACTTTTGGTACGCCGCAACGACGAAGGATGCAGCGCAACGCAGCTTGCGGACTTTTTACGAAGCCGTCATTGTTGACTTTGGCATATTTGTGCCAGTAATATGAAATCATTGGCCAAATTCAATTATCAACGCTCATTGTATTTATCCTCAAGACAAGGTTATCATGCACAAACTGTCCCGCATCATGTTCGATAAAAGAGACTATGGACTGCTTGCTATCGTCAATGATGTTCTGAACCGGAAAAATCGTCAGGAATATAACAAACGCAAATTTTTTCCTTTTTTCCATCCGCATGGCATCAAAAAAATGGCGGAACCCAAGGAACTGAGGATTGCCTATGCGGTGATTCACCTGCTCGAATCACTGGAAGCCGGACAGCAGGATGAACGTATCGGTGCTCTGCGTGCATTGCGTGATGAGGTGCTGAACGCATCGGAGGGCGCCATGCCCCGAAACACGGCACGGGCTCTGTTGCAGATCATGAAAGAGCTGGTGCGAACCGAAGAGGATGAATTTCGGCAGCTTCAGCTTGCGCACGATTTCAGAATTACGGCGTTGGGCAAACCCCGTATTGTGCGTCGGCAATTGCGCCGACACCATTTGCTGGAAATGCCGGAAGCCTGGAATCAACTGGCCTTTGATGATCATGTTCACGATATTAATACCAAAGGCCGCAAATCAGCCACGCATCTGATCATGGATGCATGGCTCAAGGGTATCCGTCGTTTGCGCGTGGTGTATTATAATTATATCCAGGCCCAGTTTGCCGCAGAACTTCTGGAAGCCGCCGATATTATGGGCATCGAAATGCGTATCGGCATCGAATTCGCCGTCCGTTTCCGTAACCGTTATGCCCAGTTGATATGGGTACCCAGAGGATTTATCGACACCCAGTCTTTTCTCTGCTTTCTGGCGGAAGCACCCGTACGGGCTCTGATGGAAGAAGGATACAGCATATCGGAATATCGTCAGAAACAAATTCTGGAAGTGCTGGATATTTTCAATCGCACATCTCTTCCTGTCATCAACGCGACTTATGGGATTCACCTTGAAGCTGTCCCGCCTGCGGATTTTCTGGCATTTGTCAGACCCGGCCAGGCTTCGCTGCTTCATTTAGCAAAATTCATTCATGGACGGCTGCTTCCGGCATTGCAGCAGCGACTTTCCGAATTACGGCTTCAACATGCCGCCGCTTCTCCGGAAGAACAAACCCATATCGAAGCGCTGGTCGCCGAAATGAACGGGATGGATTCTGAAACCATTCTGGACCGCTTTCTCAGTCATCTGAAAAACAACGCGATTCCGGATACGCTTGAGGTTCATGATGAACCCGGAGTCCCCTCCCTGCTGACGCTGCCCCCGCATGAGCTGCTGCAGCGGCTGGTGCGTCTGCACACCGGCTATCGCATTACCCTGACGCTGACGGGGCTGCACCCTGCGGATGTACTGGAAATTCTGTATGACTGCGAAGGTCTTATAACACGGCTGGAATCGTTCAACCTCAAGGATTACGCCAGCGGAAGAAGCACGTTTACCTCCGAAATTTCCCGTCTCCAGAGCGCTCTTAACGACGGCAATGTCATTACCCTCAAACGCCTTATCCGTACCACCATTGATCAGGTTACGGCCTCCACCATGCCCGACAAGGCGGACCGCATCGAAAAGCTGACAGGCATATTGAATGATATTCATACGCTGCGGGTCATGTATAAAGGAACACCTTTAAAATCCAGGATCGGGAGCGATTCCACCGGCCAGTCCCCACGGATGCACGGCATGGGACTGGCGGTCATGGATTCGCTGCCGCGTTCTGCGATCAGGGAAATTGCACAGCCTGGTTCCGGCCGCATGATCATCCCCTTCCGGATGACAGCGTATTATCGGGTGACCCATATTCCCAGAAAAGTACATGGCTTTCTGTTCAGCCGCCTCTACCGGTGGACGTCCAATATTCCAGGTATCCGCTGGCTGATTCAGGAACGCCAGAGTGACTGGATAGCGCTGGAGCACACCACGTGCATGGAAACTCCGGGTAATATCGTCACGCTCGGAGGCATTCATGAAGACCCCGGCAACCAGTTGTATCTGAACGTCCCGCCTGACATCGCGGTAAAAAAACCGTCATTTTCCTTGAACTACATGAACACCCTGACGCGGAATATTCTGAAGATGACCATCGGATTCATTCCCGCGTTTCTGGCGTTTGCGTTGCGGTATAACTGGTGGGTTCTCAGATTTGGCGGCGCATTCATCTGGTTTGGAATCACCGGCGTGCGCAATATTCTTCAATCCATCCTGGGCGGCGGGGGATTGCAGCGGTCTCCACTGCTGGGATGGCGGGACTATGTCAACTGGGAACGTATCAGCGATTCACTGCTCTACACCGGTCTATCGGTACCGCTTCTGGATGCGCTGATCAAGACACTTATTCTGGACCGGCTGATGGGAATTACGACAGCGACCAGTCCCTTTCTGGTATATACCGTCATGGCGCTGTCCAATGGTATTTACACATCATGTCACAATGCCTTCCGGGGATTTACGAAAACCGTGATTATCGGTAATTTTTTCCGTAATATTGTTGGCATTCCGGTGGCGATTTTTTTTAATGCCGCCATCGGCGGCCTTTTATCCATTGCAGGAATTACCGATATTGATGAAATCCTGCAACAATGGGCGGCTGTCATTTCGAAGGCAGCCTCGGATTTTGTCGCCGGCGTATTTGAAGGAGCCGCGGACCGGTATCAGAACATCCATTCGCGGATTCGTGATTATGAGGATAAACTGGCTAAAATCCTTGAAACCTATGCCAATCTGGAGATGCTGTTCCCGGAAAAAAACGTGATGGAGGTTCTTGGCGCCATGAACCAGCCGTTGTCCGGCGACGCTATGGAACTGCAGCGGATCATGATGATTCATGCGCTGGATCTTCTTTATTTCTGGGACTATCAGCCAAGAGGCCGTACCGCCATGAAGATGCTGGCGAAAACCCTTTCAGCCGAAGAGCGCCAGATACTTCTGGGAGTATTGCAGCTTCTCGGTAAACAGCGGGATATCAGCATGATGTTTGTCGATGGCATTATCGGTAAAAATTTTTCATCGGGACTTGCGTTTTATCTGAACAGTTCCGCACAATACCTGTCGGAAATCCGGAATGTTCTATGGCCGGAAACACCTGCAAATTTCTGATCCGGTACTCAATGAAGATGGCCGAATTTTCAACACATCCCTACCTATAAATATCCCGCTCATGAACGGGACAGGTTCATGAGCGGCTGAAAATCATCCTTCAGTGGATATGACGCAGCACATAGTTCAATATGCCGCCATGCTGATAATAAATGACTTCAACAGGGGAATCGAGCCGGGCCGTCACCTGAAATTCCACGGTTTTTCCGTCTGGATGCCGGGCGGTGACTCGGAGCTCTTTTCCGGGGGAAAGATCGGCGGCGATGCCGGCAATGTCATAACGTTCCGTGCCGTTTAACCCCAGAGATTCCTGGCTGTCACCCGGTTTGAACTGAAGAGGGAGCACGCCCATACAGATCAGATTGCTGCGGTGGATGCGTTCAAAACTTTCGGCCAGCACGGCCTGGATACCCAGCAGCAGCGTGCCTTTGGCGGCCCAGTCGCGGGAACTTCCGGTGCCATATTCCCTGCCGGCAATAACCAGCAGCGGCGTCTGGGCCTGCCGGTATTTCATGGCGGCATCATAGACAGACATTCTTTCGCCGGAAGTATCGGCATCGTCCGGAAAGCACACGGTCCAGCCGCCGTCCACATCGGGAGTCAGCCTGTTTTTGAGGCGGATATTGGCGAATGTACCCCGCATCATCACTTCGTGATTGCCGCGTCTGGCGCCGTAAGAATTGAAGTCCGCCGGCGCCACTTTCTGGCTGATCAGGTATTTTCCCGCAGGGCTTTGTACAGGTATGGCGCCTGCCGGAGAAATGTGATCGGTGGTGACGCTGTCGCCCAGAAGCACCAGAACCCTTGCCCCGCGGATATCTGCCAGAGGCTTGGCATCGGGGGTGATATTCTGAAAGAACGGCGGTTCCTTGATATAGGTGGAGGAGGAATCCCACTGATACAGGGCGCCTTGAGGAATCGGCAGCGACCGCCAGCGGCTGTCACCCTCAAAGACGGTACTGTAAGCAGCCTGATACCCTTTGGCCGTCACACATTTCATAATTATGGATTGAATTTCTTCAGAAGTCGGCCAGATATCCTTCAGAAAAACAGGGGCACCATCGCTGCCAATGCCAATGGGTTCGGTGTCAAACTGAATGTCCACGGTGCCGGTAAGGGCGTACGCTACGACCAGAAGCGGAGAAGCCAGGTAGTTAATACGGGTCAGAGGATTGATCCGCCCCTCGAAGTTACGGTTGCCACTTAAAACGGATGCCACGACCAGATCATGATCTTTGACAGCTTGGGCAACAGGCTCCGGCAGGGGGCCGCTGTTGCCGATACAGGTCGTGCATCCGAAAGCCACCGGATGGAAATTCAGCCGTTCCAGATAGGTCAAAAGGCCGGCAGCCTTCAGATAATCTACAGGAACTCTGGAGCCAGGCGCCAGACTCGTCTTGACCCATGGCTTTACCGTCAGCCCGCATTCCACCGCGCGTTTCGCCAGAAGGCCTGCGCCTATCAGCACCAAGGGGTTGGAGGTATTCGTGCAGCTTGTAATGGCGGCGATAACCACCGCACCGTGATTCAGCCGAAAGACAGCGCCGTCCATCTGAACCGGAAATCCTGTCGGTGTCGGCAAAGCGCACTCGGAGGATGTATGCTCCGGCAGCGGACTGCCGCCTTCATGCTCCCATGTTTCGGTTTTTTTAAGGTGCTGGGGCTGTACACCACAGGTTTCCGCAAGCATTGTCTCGAAAAGAGGCTTCATCTGCCGCAGAGGCAGCCTGTCCTGAGGCCGTTTGGGACCGGCGAGACTGGGTTCGACATCGTGCATGTCAAAAGTTACCGTATCGCTGTAAACAGGCGCCTGCGATGTATCACTCCTGAAAAGGCCCTGCGTTTTGAAATAGGTTTCGATCAGGCGGGCCAGCTCTTCCGGCCTGCCGGTAAGCCGGTAATAGCTGAGGGTTTTTTCATCTACCGGGAAGAACCCCATGGTGGCACCGTATTCCGGAGACATGTTGGCGATAGTCGCCCGATCTTCGAGGCTGAGGTTAGAAACGCCCGGGCCGTAAAACTCGACAAATTTGCCCACGACACCTTTCTTACGCAGTATCTGAGTGATATGCAGCACCAGATCCGTCGCCGTCGTCCCTGGCGGCAGTGCGCCCTCCAGTCTGAATCCAATCACCTGAGGAGTCAGCAGATAATAGGGCCTGCCCAGCATGACGGCTTCGGCTTCGATGCCACCGACGCCCCATCCCAGAACGCCCAGTCCGTTAATCATGGTGGTGTGAGAATCCAGACCCACCAGCGTATCCGGAAATGCGATTTTCCCCATGGAATCCTCAGATACGCAGACCCCCCTGGCCAGATATTCCAGGTTCACCTGATGGCAAATACCGGTTGAAGGCGGTACGACGCTGAAATTCTGAAAGCTTTCCTGCCCCCAGCGCAAAAAAGTGTAACGTTCGGCATTTCTCAAATATTCCAGCTCGGTATTTCGGGAAACCGCCGTATCGGAACCAAAACAATCCACCTGAACAGAATGGTCAATAACCAGCTCTGCGGGAATTCGGGGGTTGATGGCAAGCGGTTTGCCATAAAGCCGCTCTGCAGCATCCCGCATGGCCGCCATATCCACCACCGCTGGAACGCCGGTAAAATCCTGGAGCAGCACCCGCGCCGGCATAAACGGAACTTCTCCGGCAATATTCCCGTCCGGTTTCCATGCCGCCATTTTTTCTATGTCCGCAGATGTCGTTAACACGCCGTCTTCCTGGCGCAAAAGATTTTCCAGAAGAATCCGGATGCAGTACGGAAGCCTGTCAATTCCTGAGAATCCGCTGTTGTCAAGGTGGGACAGGCTGTGATAGGCAAATTGGCCTTCCGGGGTCTTAAGCATTCTTCGGGTGCCGAAACTGTTGGTGCCTTGTGTCATAGAAAGTCTCCTGGGGCTGTTTCGATGGTGATATGCAAACGTTCAGCTTTTGCGTTGCCATCGGCTTGTTTCGCTTTTAAGAGCTTGTCTGTTATAGGAAAACAGGTAGTTCCAAGCGCCATTGCCAACGACAAATCATACAAATGGCGTTGACGAAAATACGCCTGTATTCGCCGATATATATCGAAAACAGTGAAAAACGACAACAGATTTTGTTTTGCAGGCTGGTCGTCATTTCCTATTGACATGAAATCCCAAGTTGTCTATAGGCAATCTTTTAATGTGTCTGGTTCATTCAGGCCACCAGAAAATGTGTTTGTGATTCTATACGTAAGGAGTTTATTTTGTTATGCAACTGAACAAACTGTTGTCTCAGCGGAAAGCCGATATGGTCAAACGCTGGTTTGACGAGGTCGTAAAAACATATCCGGGGGAAACAGCTCAGTTTTTAAAACGTCAGAAAAATCAATTTGCAAATCCGGTCGGAAGTACCACCCAAAACGGTCTTGAAGCCTTGTTTGATGTTCTGATTCAAGGAGGAGATTCAGAAGCGGTCAATTCCTTTTTAGATCCGATTATCCGAATCCGGGCACTTCAGAATTTTACCCCTTCACAAGCCACCTCCTTTATTCTATTCCTCAAAAACATCGTTAAAGAAAGCTTCCGGAAAGAAATTGCAGACCCTCAGGTCATGGAAGAATATCTGGAATTTACATCCAGAGTGGATGATCTTTGTCTGACGGCGTTCGACATATATGCAAAATGCAGGGAAACCCTTTATCAGATTCAGTCCAATGAGATGCGCAACAGAACGTTCCGTGCATTTGAAAGGGCAGGTCTGGTCAAGGATATCCCCGATGAAGAGTCGCCATGTCTCAGGCCGGTGAAGCCGCCGGTCAGCGGCGACTGCAACACATGACTCGGCATATTCGGGTAAGTGGCATATCGGCGTAAATAGGGCATTATACTGGTATGTCATTGTGTTACAATAATTTTTTCAGCATCTTGCAGAGAGCGCTTCCAGCGGATTCTGCAGGGTCAAAGAGCGAGGTGATGGTCAATGAATGTAAAGTACATGTATTCCCTGTTGGCAGTAATCGTCCTGTTTCTGCTGGCCTATCTCGGTGTGGAAGCTGCGGGACTGAGAATGCTGTTCGGAATTGTCATACCTTATGTGGCGGTAGGCGTCTTCCTTCTGGGCGTAATCTACCGGGTCATGGGGTGGGCGCGTTCGGCGGTGCCATTCCAGATCCCCTCCACCTGTGGTCAGCAAAAATCGCTCCCGTGGATTAAACCCAACAAGATTGACAATCCGTTTACCCCGGGCGCAGTTGTCGTAAGGATGTTTCTGGAAGTATGCTGTTTTCGTTCGCTGTTTAGAAACACCCGCAATGCCATCAAAGAAGGAAAACTGATATTTGAGTGGGAAATCTGGTTATGGGTGGCTGCCCTTGCCTTCCATTACGCATTTCTCACTGTGATTATCCGGCATATGCGGTTGTTCACGAATCCGGTTCCCGTCTGCATTCAGATGGTGGAAAAGCTTGACAGCTTTTTCCGCTTTGAAATTCTGACCAATACAATGCAGGTAGGGCTTCCCGGATTCTATCTGTCCGGCCTGATTCTGCTGGCTGCCGTGACATTTCTGCTGCTCAGACGAATGATGATTCCTCAGGTCAGATACATTTCACAGGCGGCCGATTATTTCCCCCTGTTTCTGATCTTCGGAATTGCGTTCACCGGTATCCTGATGCGCTATTTCACCAAGGTGGACATTGTGGCAGCTAAAGAACTGGCCATGGGGCTTGTGTCGTTTCATCCGGCCATCCCGGCAAGAGCGATAGGCGGCGTTTTTTATGTTCATCTGTTTTTTGTCTGCACGCTGCTGGCCTATTTCCCCTTCAGCAAGCTGATGCATATGGGTGGAATCTTTCTGAGCCCGACCCGAAATCTTCCGGGTAACAGCCGTGCCGTCAGACATGTCAATCCGTGGAACTATCCTGTCGAAGTTCATACCTACGAAGAGTATGAAGAAGAATTCAGGGAAAAAATGATAGAGGCTGGACTGCCAGTGGAAAAGGAGTAAGTAATGTCAGACTTTCCGAAACCAGATCAATTGTTGTCCAATATAGATCGCACGCCGCCCCGGACAGACTGGATGGATACCCCGGTAAATATCCGAAAGGGGATGTACTGTTATGCGGCAAACCCCAAGAGCGTTGAATACACCCATCTTCCTTTTCCGCATCAGTGGAATCCGACGGAGGAGGACTGGCATCTTCCGGAAAACTGGAAAGAAATTCTCCATGAAGGGTTCAAAGTGAGGCTGGAGCGATTTCGATCCTTCAAGATTTTTATGGATATCTGTGTGCGTTGCGGCGCCTGCGCGGATAAGTGCCATTTTTTTATCGGAACCGGCGACCCTAAAAACATGCCGGTGCTGCGGGCGGAACTGCTGCGCTCGGTGTATCGAAACGATTTCACGCTGGCCGGAAAACTTTTAGGCAGGGTGGCTGGCGCCAGACCCATGACGATGGATGTCCTGAAAGAGCTGTGGTATTACTTTTTTCAGTGCACGGAATGTCGGCGGTGTTCGGTATTTTGCCCATACGGCATCGATACTGCGGAAATCACCATGATGGCCAGAGAGCTGTTCAATCTGATCGGCCTCAATATTGACTGGATTGCAACACCAGTGGCCAACTGCTACCGTACCGGAAATCACCTGGGCATTCAACCCCACGCTTTCAAGGACATGCTCGATTTTTTCGTCGATGACATCGAGGAGATTACCGGCATCCGGGTGGAGCCTAATTTCAACAAGAAGGGCGCGGACATTCTTTTTATCACCCCGTCCGGAGATGTGTTCGCTGATCCGGGGACCTATACCTGTATGGGATATCTGCTGCTGTTTCATTATCTCAAAGAAGTATATGGTTTGGATGTCACCTGGAGCACCTATGCCTCCGAAGGCGGTAATTTCGGTTCTTTCACATCTCATGAAATGATGAAGCGGCTGAACTCCAAAATGTATGCCGAGGCCAAACGTCTGGGAGTCAAATGGATTCTGGGCGGTGAGTGCGGTCATATGTGGCGGGTGATCAACCAGTACATGGGCACCATGAACGGGCCTGCCGACTTTCTGGAAGACCCGGTGTCTCCCATTACGGGCACCCTGTTCGAGAACGCCAGATCCACCAAGATGGTTCATATCTCAGAATTTACCGCCGATCTGATCAAACACGGCAAACTGAATCTGGACCCCAGCCGGAATGACAATCTCATCCTGACATTCCATGACTCCTGCAATCCGTCGCGCGGCATGGGAATGCTCGATGAGCCTCGCTATGTCATTCAGAATGTGGCCAATCATTTTTATGAAATGCCGCCCAATACCATCCGGGAACAGACATTCTGCTGCGGCAGCGGTTCGGGATTAAACGCCGGTGAAGACATGGAGCTGCGAATGGCCGGCGGCCTTCCTAGAGCCAATGCCGTCAAATATGTCCATGAAAAACACGGCGTCAACATGCTGGCTACAATCTGTGCTATCGACAGGGCGGCACTTCCAACGCTGATGGACTATTGGGTTCCGGGAGTGGGCGTAACAGGAGTTACGGAGATGGTGGCCAATGCGTTGATTTTGCCTGGTGAAGGTGAAAGAACGACAAATTTACGCGGAGAACCGCTGCCAGGAATGGAGGATGAATAATGAATGACAGGAAATATATCATTGCGGGATTGGTCATTTTTATTGCCATATTTACATTCCCTTTCTGGTATAATCTGGGGAAGGCCTCGCCCGGACCGGATATCAAATTGACTGAAAAAGCCAAGGCTGCCAAACAGTGTGTGATGCCAACCGGGTACATGCGGGCTGAGCATATGCATCTTCTGGATATCTGGCGGCATGCAGTGGTAAGAAATTCTGACAGGACATTCGTCAATGCCAGTGGTAAGGAGTTTACCATGAGTCTTTCCAACACCTGTCTGGACTGTCACTCAAACAAGGCTGAGTTTTGTGACAAATGCCATGATTATGCTTCGGTGAGACCTTACTGCTTTGACTGCCATATTGATAATCCGAAGGAGAAAAAGTGATGGAAAGCAGCAGAAGACATTTCTTGACAATAGCCGGTCTTGCGGCGCTGGGGCTGGGAGCCAAGCCTGTCCTGAATGCGCTGGCCTCCGGATCTGCCGGTGAATTTACCGGAGGCGTCGATGCGTTTAAGCTCAAGCCCAATGATAAGGCGCTTAAAGCCAAACAGTGGGCAATGGTTATCGATACACGCAAGATCAAACAGGCATCCGATCTGGAGCCCATGATCGCTGCGTGCAACAAGATTCACAACATTCCCACATTTGAAGATAAACGACATGAAATAAAATGGATATGGGAAGATGAATATCACAATGTCTTTCCAACGGCCGAGAATAAGTTCCTGAACGACCGCGTCGAACATATCCCTTTTCTGGTATTATGCAATCATTGTGAAAATCCGCCCTGTGTTCGCGCCTGTCCGACCAAAGCGACTTTCAAGCGTGAAGTTGACGGCATTGTCATGATGGATTTTCATCGGTGCATTGGTTGCCGGTTCTGCATGGCCGCCTGCCCCTATGGCTCCAGAAGTTTTAATTTCACAGACCCGCGTCCGTTTATCAAGGAAGTCAACAAGGAATTTCCTACCCGGATGAAAGGCGTCGTTGAAAAATGCGATTTCTGCGCCGAACGTATTGATGTCGGACAACTTCCGGCCTGTGTGGAGGCATCCAACGGAATCCTGACGTTTGGAGACTTGTATGATCCAAAGTCCAATGTCAGAGAACTGTTGAAATCCAATTTCACCATTCGACGTAAACAGAGCCTGGGAACAGAGCCGTGCGTTTACTATATCGTGTGAGGTGGTTATGCTTGAATTAGCCTTGAAAGGTAGCAAAAAGTATTTTGGATGGATAATCGCGCTTCTGGTGCTTGTCGGCATCGGTTTCGGATTTTATCTGCACCAGTTAGACTACGGTTTGGGCATCACCGGGATGAGCCGGGACGTGTCCTGGGGATTTTACATCGCCCAGTTCACTTTTCTCGTCGGTGTGGCCGCCGGGGGTGTCATGGTGGTAACTCCCTATTATCTGCATGATTACAAGGCATTCGGCAGGGTCACCATCCTGGGTGAATTCCTGGCGATTGCCGCCATAACGATGTGCCTGCTGTTTATTATGGCGGATCTTGGGCAGCCCATGCGGATGTTCAATGTGCTGCTCTATCCGACGCCGACTTCCGTACTGTTCTGGGATATGATTGTGTTGAACGGTTATCTGTTCTTGAACATTGTGATCGGCTGGAATGTTCTGGAAGCCGAAAGAAACAACGTTCATTATCCCATGTGGCTCAAGCCATTGATTTACCTTTCCATTCCATGGGCGGTCGGTATTCATACCGTTACCGCATTTTTGTACTGCGGTCTTCCGGGAAGGGGTTTCTGGCTGACAGCGATCCTGGCGCCCCGCTTTCTGGCATCGGCTTTTGCGGCCGGGCCGTCACTGCTGATTTTGCTGTGCCTGTTTATCCGTAAATTCACCAAGTTCGATCCAGGCAAAGAGCAAATTCAGTCTCTGGCCAAGATCGTCGCTTATGCCATTTGTCTGAATGTTTTTTTCTTTTTGTGCGAAGTGTTCGTGGTGTTCTACAGCCAGATTCCCGAGCACATGCTGCATCTCAAATACCTGTTTATGGGGCTTCATGGAAAGGCCTCTCTGGTGCCATGGATGTGGACTTCCATGATACTGATGGTACTGGGTATCATTTTGCTGGTGAATCCGGCTACCCGTAAAAACGAGAATATCCTGGCGCTTGCGTGCGTTACTGTTTTTGTCGGCACCTGGATTGACAAGGGGCTGGGAATGATCTCCGGCGGTTTTGTTCCATCACCCATGGAGCACGTCACAGAGTATGCGCCCACTCCGCCGGAGCTGATGATTACGTTCGGGGTATATGCCGCCGGCTTTCTGGTGCTGACCCTCCTGTACAAAATGGCCATCAGCGTCAAGGAAGAAGTACGCTCCTGAAAAAGTCGTAAACACGTCATGATGCATGTTCATGAATCATGACGTGTTCATTTTCCTCATAGATTTCCATAAATTCAAATCTTCAAATTTCCTCTCCCCTTGCGGGAGGGGAAACAGATTTATCAAAAATCAGTTTTTGCATGCGGTCAGGCGGGCTTGAGACAGTTGAACTTGCCAAACAGCTTTTTCAAGCCCTTGATATCAAACGGGAAGATAAAGATAAACACACACAATGGATGAAAAAAGGACTTCGATTTTTTAATGCCCCCGCCGCGATAATCATCTGTGTTGACCGGATACTCGCCGAAGGAACGCCAGCCTTTGATATCGGTACTGTTACTCAGACCATCTGTCCGACCGCCCTGCATTACGGTTTGGGAACCTGTATCCAGGATCAGGGTGTAATGTATCCGGAAATATTAAGAAAATTCTGTAATATTCCTGACACAAAACAGATCATCATCGCCATTGCCATCGGATATCCCGATTGGAATTTTCCGGCAAATCAGCTTGAAATCCCTCGTGAATCTGTTGATAAAATTACGACATGGTACGGGTTTGACTGATTAAAAACGAATATTGAAATCAGGAATGAAATTTTGCGATAAAAAATGGTTGTATTCGGGAGGCATCACTTATGATCCCTCATGGACTTTCTCCGAAGATACCAGTTTAAAGATACATCGGGATAGATAGCGGAGGTTCGCATGAAGAAACCAAAAAACGACGAGATTCGAAATGCGGTCCGGGAGAATTACGGAAAAGTTGCTGTATCAGGGCTGTCAGGATGCTGTTGCTCTTCACCGTCGTGCTGCGGCAAACCCAGCGATGTAACGGCTGCGGACATTTCGCTTGGCTTGGGTTACTCCAAAGAAGATGTTGTGACTGTTCCGGAGGGAGCAAATATGGGGCTTGGGTGCGGCAATCCGCAGGCTATTGCATCTTTACAGCCTGGCGAAACCGTGCTCGACCTTGGCAGCGGTGGTGGGTTCGACTGTTTTCTCGCGGCGCGGGCTGTCGGAAAC
>DAIEFO010000070.1 GCA_027325475.1 Desulfobacteraceae bacterium
CCACTTTGTCAATAGCGCTGCGTCGGACCACCATACAGGCACCCGACACCCAGTCCGCATCTATCGGCTGAATGCCATCACATGTATGGGTCAATATATTGGCGGTGCTGATTGGATTGCGGGGAAATATGCGGGTAAGCAAAGATGATCGGCCAAAAAGGGCTGTCAGCGGTGTCGGAAAAGATCTCGCGGACCCCTGAACAGCGCGATCTTCATCCAGTATTTTAGGGCCAACCAATGCTACTTGCGGATTGCTTTCCAGAAAGGAAAGAATCTTCTGGAAAAAGCCTTCCAGTACATAGGAATCCGGGTTCAACAACATCACAAATGGCGACTGGCCTTTTTTCATGCCCTGATTGGCTGCAGCAGCAAATCCGATGTTCTTCGAGTTACAGGAGAGAATGACATCCGGAAACCGATGTTTAATCTGATAAACATCGTCTGTGGAAGCGTTATCTTCAACCCAGATGCTGGCAGATATATCTCCCAAATGGCGATAAACGGATTCAAGACATTCCAGCAGATAACTTGTGCTGTTATAATTTACAATAACAATATCTATCAATAGCAACACCTTATACTATCATGCCGTACAAGGACGGCTATTGCCGGAAATCAGACTTTCAGACGCCGCGTCAGTCGGGGAAACATGTGTTCTTTTTCCAGAAGATTCCAGATATACGAATCCTTAACCCTGCGATCCATTTGTATTTTTCTGCGTTTATCCGTTACCGTTTTCGACAAGTTGAAGCTGTCCTGTTTCGCCCGCAAATATATTTCAGCATACCCTTTTATCGCAAAGTATGCAAACGCTGCAACGTTATATGCCAAGTGGCCGACGATAGTCCGTACTATCAGCGAAAAAGGCATATTCTGAAAATATACCCATTCCAGATTTCGATGCCCATAATAAACGGATATCGGAGAATCGTACCCAATGCTGCGACTAGCCATGTGATAAACAACGGCCTCCGGCACGTAACAACATTTATAACCTTTCAATTGAGCCCTGAAACTCAAATCGACATCTTCATAAAGCAAGAAGAAATCCTCGTCAAACAATCCAATATCCAGGAACATGGATGTGCGGTACAGGGCCGCGCCGGCGCAAGCGCCGAATATCCACTCCGGCCGGTCATAGGCATTTGCCGGCTGTCCCCTGCCGCGCAGGCTCCCTGCCCCGGCAGTGGTATAACCATCCCCCGCCCTGTCAATGATGTTATGATTGTGTGCATACAGCATCCTGGACGCCGCAAACCCTGCCTGCGGATATAACTCCAGGGCCATGACAAGATTTTCCAGCCACAACGGGTGTGCGATAGCGTCATTGTTCAGCAAGGCGATATAGTCCGTCTGAACGCTTCGGATCGCAACGTTGCTGGCCGCTGCAAATCCCAGATTTTTTTTAAGCGCAATGACGGTAGCTTCAGGAAATTGCTGCCTGACGGCATCCAGCGATCCATCCGTAGAACCGTTGTCCACAACCATCACGGCCACCACTTCCTGAACAGTTTGTCTTCGCAGCGCATCCAGGCATTGCATGAGATACGCCTTGCCATTCCAGTTCACAATGATGACCGTGATCTGCAGCATCATACATCGCCATCAGTGGCACTCAAGTGTTTAGATGCCTGCTGTGCCTTTAACATGCCCAGCATATAGTAATTTTTCAGCAATATTTCATGCAATCGACAAATGTCTGCATGAATAAATTCATCGATAAAGCTTAAAATATACTTTGAGACCCAGAAAAATGGTTTTAACATCACGAGTTCTGGCCTGATATCATAAATGTGCAAAAACCCGGAAAGCTCCGGGTGCATCTTGTGGAATAATACCGATGAATATCCCACCTTGAATTGTCTGAGACAAAAAGATGTCAGTGTAATTGGGTGCAGATGACTGGCGGCAGCTTTGGGTTCATATCGAAGTATCATTCCTTTCTTTTCATACCGGTATCCCAGCTCGATATCTTCCCATCCATATTCCCTGAAAGATTCGTCAAATCCACCCTGGCTGTCATATAAAACACGTGAAAATGCTAAATTTGATGTATAAAAGAAATTAAATGGAACATGTTCTACATCAGAAATAAGCTGAAAGCCAAACTGAAGGCCCCATTCATTGATCCAGTTACGAAAAGGAGTGATCTTGATATCCGGATGCCAGGAAGTTCGCCCTATCGCCGCATAGGAGTGCGAGCGCCCGGAAGCTACATACCGCCGCCAGTGCGCAGATAAAAATTCTGATTCTGGAATAATGTCATCCCCCAGAAATACAAACAACTCCCCTTTAGCGAGTTTCATAGCCGCATTCCTGGCAGAACCCTGCTTTTGATTGGGTTGGGTCAGAAACGTAAGTCGGGAATACCTGCCGGCAAATCCTCTAAGCAAACTCAATGTATCATCTGTGGATCCATCATCCACAGCAATAATTTCCCACGCAGGAAGCGTACCGGTTTGTGTTTCACACAAGGCAGTCAGTGTTCGGAACAGAATATCGCTTCGGTTATAGGTAGGAATAATGACCGTAATATCAGGTTGCACCATGGACCTCGTGAATATCTGCAAATTTAAATTGAATTTCAGAAGGCAGCAGTTCCCTGAAAAAAACCGACGCAAAAAGCCTCTCATCCCCCGGATATGTTGTCACCACCCAGGGGGGAAACATGCCGAACAATTCCTGATCGGATACCTTTCTTTGAGACTGTACCGCCAGGCGTTTCTCATGAAGGGATTCCCAATTTGCCAGAATATACCACAATGCCTGCATCTGGGAAACAATATGGGGATGCCCCAAGTGAATTTCCGGTATGGGCATCGGAGTTTCCAGAACAGATTTTCGTTGAATCAGAACTCCCAATTTCTCCAAAAATCTGCCGACAGCGTAGAAAAAACCACGGGTTTTCAGACATGACCGTAATCTTGCGGCCAGATTCATTTCATTCATCAACATGGGTTGAGGAATATCATAGGACTCTGAAAAGGGAAATTGTCCAAAAACAGCGCTGTTTGCAGCATTCAGGCTGACGATTTCTCGGGTTCTGTGCATCAGGGTAAGCCACGCTGCGTGCATCATGGCCGGGAAATATGGAGTATCGATATTTTTATAAAGATTCAAAAAGGCATTCCGCTCATACAGAAAACCCCGGTTATAAATCCCGAGCCCCGTGGATGTTCCTTGATGGTAATGATATACAACTGCATCTGGCGAGAAAATTATTTTTCTGCCGGAGGCATTCAATCTCCAGGACAAATCGACATCTTCCGTATAGGCAAAAAAAGAAGGGTCAAAACCTCCCAGTTCCAGAAACAGCGAACGCCTTATCGCCATGTTTCCACCACAGGCAATGAAAGTCTGCCGCATGGTATGATCAGAAACGGCTGAGGCAGGCATCCCCTGGTTTTTCTGCAAGGCATGTCCGTCAAAAAGAAGAAGCCCCTCAACAAAATCAACGCGACGGGCATCCCAGCTCAGAATTTTTCCGGTAACGCAATCTGCCTCCATATCGGATATGGCAGCATCAAACGCGGATAACCATTCAGGGCTCACCCGCATATCATTGTTCAGAAATACCAGAAACTCCGCCTTTGCGGCAGCAGCGCCAGCATTCACTGCATTGACAAATCCTGTATTGCGATTGAGAGGTATGAGCCGAATTCTGGATGACAGTTTTTTTATCAACGCTACGGACCCATCAGAAGATCCATTGTCAACAATAATAATTTCAAAAGCTGCCTTCGGATATCTGCAACTCTCAATGGAGGTTATACAATCTTTAAGGAAATTTTCACCATTATAATTGGGTATGATAACGGAAAAGTTAAGAGCCAGCAATTTACCTCCCTGATTTCAATCGTTTTTTCAAGTAGTGCAGGATCATGGAAAATGATACCCTTTTTTGTAAAGATGTTTCCTCCTCGTTCCGGACAAAACTTTCCGAAGCCCTGTAAGGGTTGCTGCAGTATTCCATAAGCGGCCGAAGCGACTTTTCCCATGTCATGTTATTCTGAACCCAATTTCTGCCTTTTGCACCCAGAGTTTGTCTCATGACAACGTCTTTCAGCAGGGAAGTCGTCGCATTCCTGAGCGCTTGCTCATCATAGGGCGGTATGAGCAGAGCCGCTTCGGCTTCTTTCAGAATCCTGCTGCCCTCCCCCCCCTCTGTAGCAATGATGGGAATGCCGGCATTCATATAATCGAGGATGCGGGTTCTCAGAGACAGTGATGTCTCCAGAGAGGGTTTATGGAGGCATATGGCCACATCCACATCGCGCAAATATGCAAATCTGTCGCGATAGGGGAACCACGGAATAAAAAAAACATGGCGGTCAATCCATCCTTTTGAATCTGAAAAATCTCTGATCTTTTTGAAAACGCCCTGAGGTGTCGTTTCCTGATTCGGATTGACACTGAAAACAACGCTCAGCGCTGGAAAACTTTCTATGATTTCGTCCAGAATGTTTATCAGTGTTTCGGGATCATACCAATCATAAATTCCTCCAAAAAAAATCACTATACTACCGGCGGCAATGCCTGCAACCTGTCCCTTGAGTTTGCCGTCCGTGGCTTGAAGAGCTGTTTCCGATACCGGTTCGACACCGAACGGTGCGATTGCAATCAGACGATCTCCACTTCTGTCGCTGTGATAAACTTGCGGTGTGATACGACCGGTTCCTGTCATGATCCCCAGATAAAACATACGCTGGATTTCAGATGACGCCAGAAAAAAATCTCCCAGAGACAGTTGACGGAACAGCACCGCTCTGTCCCTGTAAAAGACATACTCTACCAGCTCGGCGGTATATTGGAGATTTTCAATGAGAAATGGATCATACAGATCTACCGCCAACGGCGGAGACGGTATCCGGCAAGACCGAAGCGTATCGAAATACCGTTCAGAAATGTGGCCATGTATCACAACAGCATCTGTCCGTGCGAGTTCAGATGTAAACTGGTCACCGGATGGAAAAGGCTCTGCTGGGACTCCGATATCTCCTGGAATATCTGCATTACATGTCCAAAGGACGGTTTCATGAAGCGCTCCAAGAGCCTTGGCCATTTCAATAAAGCGGATGCCAATACCCTGAATACAGCCACGGATGGGTTCAGGACATATCAGTACAATACGTTTTTTATACATTACCAGCACCCGATATCTGCATAGGCATAAATCTGTTCTCGTTGTTTTTTATCATACTATTTTTGTTCTCAAATATTTGCAATTTTAAAAACTCTTTTTTCTTATATTAACTCGACTCTTTTACGTCATCGGGTCTTGATCATCGTTGTCTCATCTTACAGCTGGATTCCTGCATCATGCTACCGCGCCTTGATTCGGTAAGCGCTGACCCCTTGGTTTTCGATAATTAATTCGAAATATTTTGAAAACTCAGGTTTGGCTGTAATCATTGGCCAACGTGCATGATGAACGATCAATGTATTCAGCCCCATCTCCGTCAAATTATAAGCAAGCCTCTGCGCCGACAAATTGCAAAAATCGCGGTATCGTCCAGGTCCGAACCAATCGCCCCAGATTGGTTGCGGCGCATAGTAGATCGCATCCTCTAAACCGAATTGATAGGCATGAACATCCGGCAAACGTTTCAGGTATGTAAGGACGTTATAACCCGGTATGTGTGAACTCAAATACGCCTCGCGTTCAGCCTTTGTTACGGCGATTTCCCTCCAACTCGTTCGCATGCTGGGTAATGAAATTCCAGCGAATACAATAATACACAGAAAGAACATCATCCTATGGAAACGGCTCTTCCACTCGTCATTGAGAAAAAGCTGCGATCTTGCGTTCATGCCAGCAAAAATCAGACGGTCACAAAACAAATCATCGCGCACCGTTCCCAATAACCAACCCCACCCCCGTGCTGCAATCACTGACAGTACCGGAAGTGCTGGAATAAGGTAACGCACATATCCTCCGGTCATCACATACCAGACCAGAATGGAATATCCCCCGAATCCCATCGCGAGCCGCCAACGTTTCGAGCGCCAGACCTCAGAGAGCATCGGCACGATAAACGCCGGCCACAGAAGCCATGGCAGTCTGGCTGCATGACTATGGAGATCTCTAATTTGATATTGATAATCCCCAATGTTCCAATCGCTGAAACCAAACAGCGGCCCACCCAGAGGATCGAACGGATCCCCTGTCATCAAGGCATTTCTGGCATACCAATACAGACAAGGAATCATCAGTACAGGCAGAGCCAACCCTATTACCCGTAGACGACGATCGCGGACCAGCATCGCTCCGACAAAGATAGGGATAAAAGTCAGCGCCTGATACTTTGCCCCTGCTGCCACACCAAGCAGAAAAAAAGATCCAATTATCCACGCAAATTGTGTTTGCTCCGATTCCCACCACAACCACATTGCCACAGCTGCGCCGAGTACAAAAAGCGCAACACCCATATCAATATATGCACCATCAAATTCTTCTGCCGTCAAAACAAGCCATATGACGGCGGCAATCGATGCCAACACCCTGTCGGTAGTAAACTTGAGACAAACCTGGAAAATAAGTAAGACACACAACCAGCCCGCAAGCGCATGAAGCAAGTGTGCGAAAATATCATCATATATTAAAAGCGCGGCCGAATATAACAGTTCGTAGTTGAACGGAAACCATGGGTAACGCAGCCACATATTGACTGTCAGCCTCCCCGCTTCCTTCCAACGCAACGCATGCGGCAGGTGGTACATCACTTCATCAAAGACAGATGATGGATGAAACGGTGCAAGCAACGTACGCAGCAAAGCCGCTGTGAGCATAAGAAGCGCAATTTTCTCCCAAAACAG
Organism: Desulfobacteraceae bacterium; assembly: GCA_027325475.1. Lineage (GTDB taxonomy): Bacteria > Desulfobacterota > Desulfobacteria > Desulfobacterales > Desulfatirhabdiaceae > RAAP-1. The sequence goes on from DAIEFO010000070.1 coordinate 6,817, forward strand.
CAAAGAACGCCATGATGGACAGGGAAGTGAAATCTGACGCCATTGCACAATGGCAAAAAAACATCCAACAGTAATCAGCGTGATAACTTCCTTGACCGTCAATACGCCCATGATCGCAAAAAGTTGCAAGGCTAAAATGACAACTCCGAGCCCGAATGTAACAGTCAATCCGAATCGCAGCCAATGCTCAGAACGGAGAGCATCGATAACTCGCCTGAAAACAATCATTCCCAAGCCAAAGCATGCCATCACAAAGACCAATAGGCCAGCAAAATGAACGCCGATAAAAACAAGTTTTGCAATCATGGAACCTCAAGAACGGAGAAGGCTCCGATTATATCGAAGTTAGAAGGCAATATATAACCAACTGATATTATTAATCGTCAAAGTGACAATTCTTATAAACTGGAACATTGACTGATACCTCCTATGTCAAGATAGTTGTCGTATGAATTGTTACCCGGCTACAATAGGGGCAGGAGGAAGATTCATGCAATGTTCAACCGAGCGTAAAGAGGCAGTGCTTCGCAAAATGGTGCCTCCGCACAACCGATCAATCAGATTTTTCACTCATAACCTGCTCTTTTATAGCAGGTTATTATCTTAAACTATTGTCCAGATTTTGAGAGCCACTATACCTCCAAGGAAAGTTTCGTACATTGAAGCAGAGATTTATCGGAAAACGCAGATGGGATAATTTCTTATGAAAGCTAATGTCAAATTTTCCCCATATACATCCCACAGCGAGAGTTAAACACATCAGTATAAATGATGAAAAGCTATTTACAGGTATTTTTCTGTGCACCATCAGGCTTATAACGATCGCCAGAAAATTTGCATGTATCAAGTAGATTCCATAGGAATAATCCCCAATCCGGATGAACAACTTCTGTAGAAAGCTTTGCTTCATAGCATCTTTGCCAATTTCAAGGACCGAGACAATGACGATTATCATCCCTGACGCAGCGCCGAAAAACAGCAGCATGAAAAAAGTGTTTCCAACAAGTTTGATAGACATGACCATTACAGATAAACCGACAACGATAAGAGCCCATACAGCCGTCATTTTCTTTACAAACAGGTTAAGGATACGCTCTTTACCTGTAAGAAAAATATGATACGCGATGACACCGAAAATAAACAGCACATTATAAGCTGAAATGGCAATATTTGTAACATCCGGAACCATAGGGGCGCTGACATTCTCAAATATCTGAAACAAGGTTATTGCAGCAAACCAGATGATAACAAAGGGGAGAAAAAAACGTTTGTTATTGCCCAGTGCAAATATGGAGCAAACCAAATAGAAAAACACCTCATACAGCAATGTCCACTCAATAAATAAGGGATAATCAATACTTCTATCATGACCGGGAAAAAGCGTCAAAGCCTGAAAAAGCCCTTTGTTTGAAACAGCGCCGAAACAACATATCTTCACGCAGAGAATAATCATCGCAGTGATAATATAAATCGGATAGATTCGAAGGAAACGCCGCATCAGAAAGGAATTATAGTTAGTATGAATCAGATGACCCATTATAAAGCCTGAAATCACAAAGAAGAACCAGGCCCCAAAACCGACCGGCATTACCTTCTGATGAAAATCAAAGATTGTGTGCTGCTTTGCTATTCCGTAGACATACGGGTACATATGAAAGACGAGAACCTGAAGTGCTGCCAACCCCCGAAGAATCTGTATATTGTAAAAATTTACTTTGTGTTTATTGATGACAGGTTTGATTATCCGCGATTCCGATAACAAGATGACGAATGTTAAAAAAAGTATTAACCCCATGATTTCAAGATTATTCATATGCGCAGACATTCCCCCGCTTTACTCTCGTAGATGTGGCGCGATGGTAATAAATGAAGCACTTCCATATCTGCCAGTTTCGCTTTGACATGCCTGATGTTTTCCGCCGAATGTGCAGATTTTCCGCATCCGGCTCTCGGACAAGATATCATGCTTTCGCCACAGAAGATCATTGTCTCTTTTCGACAAATGCAGAGATATGGATCGAAATTTATATCCATTGCTATGAGCCTTATGTTTTTTGCATAGTCACCAGTAACGCCGTTGTTCGATATGGCCGTGATGGATCGATTCAGTTTCCTGCAACAAACCTTTTGTAAACAAGCCGTCCTATTCCACGTATTGATCTGTCGTATTCCAACTCAGTTTGTAACGCTTCTATCTGCTGTTGGAAATTCTCCGTAATCTCCGAAATCTTCTTTTGGCATTCTGCTTCTAACCAGCCTTTTTGCTCACCAATCTGCTGACCATATCCCTGATGAATCGATTCTATCTGTTTCTGAAAATTCTCCGTAATCTCCGTAATCTTCTTTTGGCATTCTGCTTCTAACCAGCCTTTTTGCTCACCAATCTGCTGACCATATCCCTGATGAATCGATT